>NZ_JBYSXG010000043.1:0-39950 GCF_058782005.1 Sphingomonas sp. FW306-1B-B10E | reverse complement strand
GCCGCCGCCATAGCCGCCACCACCGCCGAAGCCGCCGCGATCGCCACCGAACCCGCCGCCGCCGAAGCCGCCGCGATCGCTGCCATAGCTACCGCCGCCGAAACCGCCGCCACCTTCGTCGCCAAAACCGTCGCGCTTGTCTCTGCCGCGCCCGCCGCGATCCCCACGGCGCCCTCGATCAAAACTCATGCCCTGTTCGTCTTCCCGGTTCGCCCATACTCCAATCAAAACCCAAGCGCCGGACGAAAAACGCAGGTGTTCGGACACAAAAAACAGTGCCACGGAATCGGCTATAGCCCAAAAGCGTACAGCACGCGACTGAAAATCGACTTGATTACGGCAGATTCATGGAAGCGCGCGGCGCTTGTGCCACGCTTCGTCGCAGCGGACCGGCGCAATGCGGCTGGAACGCGCCGTCGCTACGGCATCCTGCGGACAACCAGGCGGCAGAGCATTGAGGTCCGCGCCCAACCCGCCTATGCGCGCAAAATGACCGTGCATTTCCATGAAGAAGACCTGCCCGAGGGCGTGTTCGCCCCCGGCGCGTCGATCGCCGTCGATACCGAGACGATGGGCCTGATCACGCCGCGCGACCGGCTGTGCGTCGTCCAGCTCTCCGACGGCAATGGCGACGAGCATCTCGTCCGCTTCGGCCCGCGCTCGTCCTACGACGCGCCCAATCTGCGCGCGGTGCTGTCCGACCCCGAGCGGCTCAAGCTCTATCATTTCGCGCGCTTCGATCTCGCCGCGATCCGCTTCTATCTGGGGGTGACCGCCGGTCCGGTCTATTGCACCAAGATCGCGTCGCGGCTGGTGCGCACCTATACCGACCGGCACGGCCTCAAGGACCTGGTCCGCGAGCTGGTCGGGCAGGAAATCTCGAAGCAGCAGCAGTCGTCGGACTGGGGCGGACCCGATCTTTCGGACGCACAAAAGGACTATGCGGCGTCGGACGTGCGCTATCTTCATGCGATGAAAGTGGAACTAGACAAGCGTCTCGAGCGTGAAGGACGCATGCCACTCGCCCAAGCCGCTTTCGACTTCCTGCCCTGGCGGGCCGAGCTGGATCTCGCCGGCTGGCCCGAGGTCGATATCTTTGCGCACATTTGATTCCAGCTTGCCGCACCGGCCCGCTCCCCCACCCGGCCTCCCACATGATCCTGCCGCTGGGACGCCGGGTGGGGGAGCGGGCCGGTGCGACCAGAGCACAGAGCCTTTCCATGTCTGAGGTCGCCGCGCGCCTCCGCTCGCAGAAGCGCAGCTGGGCTCATCCCGGCAGCAGCCATGACCGCGTCGTGCGGCTGGGGCTGATCGTGCTGCCGGTGGGGATCGGCGTGCTCGGCGCGTTCCTGGTGGTGGCGCCGCTGCTGATGGGCGGCGACGTGAGCTTCGTGCTCGACAAGAACAAGGTCGACATCTCGCCCGAGCGGCTGCGCATCGATTCCGCCGAATATCGCGGCGACGATGCCAAGGGCCGGCCATTCCATCTGCATGCCGGATCGGCGATCCAGCACAGCTCGGCCGAGCCCATCGTGCGCTTGAAGGACCTCGCCGCCGAGATCCGGCTCGATGACGGTCCCGCCTCGATCAAGGCGGATACCGGCCAATACAATATGACCAGCGAGCGCGTGTCGATCGACGGGCCGCTCAAGTTCCAGACCTCGGACGGCTATGTGCTCAACACCAACAACGCCACGGTCGACCTCAAGACGCGCAAGCTCGAGAGCGGCGGCGCAGTGACCGGCAACACGCCCTCGGGGGTGTTCAGCGCGAACAAGCTGACCGCCGACCTCGAGAGCCGCTCGGTCTCGCTTCAGGGCAATGCCCGGCTGCGCATCCTGCCGCGCGGCATGAAGAAGCCCTGATGCGGCGCGGTGTCTTTCCCGCGGTGCTCGTGCTGGCGCTGGGCGCGGCGGCACCGGCAACGGCGCAGTCGCGGCACAATACCGATGCGCCGATCGACGTCGCGTCCGAGCGGATCGAGCTGCAGGACCGCGCCAATCGCGCGATCCTGAGCGGCAATGTCCGCGTCAAGCAGGCCGACATGACGCTCACTGCGGCGCGGATGACGGTCAGCTATACCGGGCAGGTCGCCGACGGCTCGCCGCAGGTCTCGCGGCTCGATGCGACCGGCGGAGTCACCGTAAACCGGCCAGGCCAGAGCGCGCGCTCGCAATATGCCGTGTACGACCTAAATCGCCGCGTGATCACGATGGTCGGCGGAGTGACCTTGCGCCAGGGCGCCAACACCGTCGCGGGCGGGCGGCTGTCGATCAATCTCGACACCGGCCGCGCGACGATCGACGGATCGGGGGTGCGTGGCGCCAGCGGTCCGGCGGGCGCGTCGGGGGTGCAGAGCTCGGGCGGGCGCGTCACCGGCCGCTTCTCGGTCCCCAAGCGCAGCGGTCAGTAAGCGGCGTTTTTCACCGCACTGCCGCAGTTTCGCTTTTCATCGTTCGCAATCTCCTGCACGAATCCTGCCAAGCGCCTATATGCGGTGCGGTACAGTCCGTGCAGGAAGCCCGAATGAACGACATCGCAGCGATAATCGAGCAACCCGTCGCCGATCCCGCGCCGCTCCCCGACAAGGGGCTCGCGGTCGTCTCGATCGCCAAATCCTATGACAAGCGCGTGGTGCTCACCGACGTGTCGGTCTCGGTCGGGCGCGGCGAAGTGATCGGGCTGCTCGGCCCCAACGGCGCCGGCAAGACGACCTGCTTCTATTCGGTGATGGGACTGGTGAAGCCCGATTCGGGCCGCATCATGCTCGACGGCGAGGATATCACGCGGCTGCCGATGTACCGCCGCGCAGTGCTCGGGCTCGGCTATCTGCCGCAGGAGACGTCGATCTTCCGTGGCATGACCGTCGAGCAGAACATCCTGGCGGTGCTCGAGCTCGCCGAGCCCGACAAGGCGGCGCGCCGCGCGCGGCTCGACGAATTGCTCGAAGAGTTCGGATTGACGCGTTTGCGCGCCTCGCCGGCGATGGCGCTGTCGGGCGGTGAGCGGCGCCGCGCCGAGATTGCCCGCGCGCTGGCGGCGAATCCGACGATCATGCTGCTCGACGAGCCGTTCGCCGGCATCGACCCGATCTCGATCTCCGACATTCGCGACCTGATCGTCCAGCTCAAGACGCGCGGGATCGGCGTGCTGATCACCGACCATAATGTCCGCGAGACGCTCGACATCGTCGACCGTGGCTACATCATCTATGACGGCCGCGTGCTGTTCGCCGGTTCGCCCGAGGATCTCGTCCGCGACGAGAATGTCCGGCGGCTGTATCTCGGCGAGAGTTTCGAGCTCTAAGGTCATGTCCAACCCCCCACCCGTTCGCCCTGAGCTTGTCGAAGGGCCGTTCTTCTTCTCGGAGGCAGAAGAAAGAACGGTGCTTCGACAAGCTCAGCACGAACGGGGTTAAGGTAGGCGCGCATGTCGCTCGCCCCCCGTCTCGATCTCCGCCAGTCGCAATCGCTGGTGATGACGCCGCAGCTGCAGCAGGCGATCAAGCTGCTGGCGCTGTCGAACCTCGAGATCGAGACCTTCATCGCCGAGGAGCTCGACAAGAATCCCCTGCTCGATGCCCAGGGCGGCGGCGACGACGTCCCCGAACCCGCGACGGCGCCCGAGGGCGACCTCGCCCCGGCGCGCGACGGCCCCGCCGATGCCAGCGAGCTGATCGCGGGCGGCGGCGAGGCGGCGGGTGAGGCGGCGCTCGACGTCGACTTCACGGCCGAGACCTTCCACCACGACAGCGCGGCGGATTCGGCCGGCGGGCTCGACGGCAGCCTGGGCCTGGGGGGCACCGGCGCGGGCGGCTCCGAGGACGGTCCCGATTTCGACAATATGCGTTCGGCCGAGCTCAGCCTCGCCGATCATCTGATGGCGCAGGCGGGCGCGACCGTTGCCGGTGCCGACCTGTTCATCGCCGCGCATCTGATCGATCAGATCGACGAGGCCGGCTATCTCACTGCGGCGCTGCTCGACATTGCCAGCCGGCTCAATGTGCCGCTCGCCAGGGTCGAGTCAGTGCTGGCGACGATTCAGACCTTCGATCCCACCGGAGTCGGCGCGCGCAATCTCGCCGAATGCCTCGCGCTCCAGGCCAAGGAAGCCGATCGCTACGATCCGTGCATGGCGCGGCTGATCGACAATCTCGAATTGGTCGCGCGCGGCGACCTCGCGCGGCTCAAGCGGCTGTGCAATGTCGATGACGAGGATCTCGCCGACATGATCCGCGAGCTGCGCGACTATGATCCCAAGCCGGGCAGCCGCTATGGCGGCGAACCGACCATGGCCGTGGTGCCCGACCTGTTCGTCGCGCGCCGCGGCGCCGGCTGGGCGGTCGAGATCAATTCGGCGACCCTGCCCAAATTGCTCGTCAACCGGGCTTATTATGCCGAGATCGCGGCGGGCAAGCAGGACAAGGCGAGCAAGGCGTGGATGTCGGACATGCTCGCCAGCGCCAATTGGCTGGTCAAGGCGCTCGACCAGCGCCAGCGCACGATCATCAAGGTGGCGACCGAGATCGTCAAGCAGCAGGAGGCATTCTTCCTCCACGGCGTCGCGCATCTGAAGCCGATGACGCTGCGTCAGGTCGCCGACGTGATCGAGATGCACGAATCGACGGTGAGCCGCGTCACCAGCAACAAATATCTGAGCTGCGCGCGCGGGCTGTTCGAGCTCAAATATTTCTTCACCAGCGCGATCCAGTCGGCCGATGGCGGCGACGCGGTGTCGGCCGAAGCGGTCAAGAGCGCGATCCGCGGGCTCATCCAGGCCGAGGATCCCAAGAAGATCCTGTCCGACGACACCCTGGTCGAGCTGCTCAATGCCAAGGGGTTCGACATCGCCCGGCGAACGGTGGCAAAGTATCGCGAGGCGATGGGGATCGGCAGCTCGGTCCAGCGCCGTCGGCAAAAGGCACTCGAAGGCGTCGGCTAGCGGCTAGGCGGTGATGTCGCCGCCTAGGCCCGCGGCGCCCGGCGAGGGGCCGTCGTCGTCCTTGCGATTGTTCGGCTTGATGGTGACGTCCTCATAGTCCGAATATTCGGCGTCCTGCTCCTCTTCATATTCGTCGTCGCTCTCGGCCTGCTTGTGGTTCTTGTCGCGACTTTCCTTGGCGCTCTTGGTCAGTCCCGCCAGCGTCTTGGCCGTGCCGAAATTCATTTTCTTGGTCTTGTCCCTGCTGAGATGCCCAGCGCGCATCTTGCTGAGCTTGCCGCCCCGGATCGCCTTGTCGAGCTCCGCTTCGGTCAGGTCGGATTCGTTGTAGCCGCGCATGCTCGTCTTGATCTTGGCGATCTTCTTTTCCTTGGATTTCTTCTTTCCCGCGACGACAGCCTTCTTCTTGTCCTGCTTTTTCTGTCCCTTGGTCTTCTTGTCCTTGCCATTCAGCTGGACCGGCGCGCGGCCCGCGTTTAGCGCGGCGGCGCGGTCGACGAGCCGCTGGACGCGCGGCGCATCGGCAAGCGCGGCGGGGGCGGGGCCGATAGGTTGCCGCGCGACCGCTGGCGGCGCGGAGCTGCGTTCGGCGAATTCTGCCAAGGGCCCCTCCTGTCGCGGGAGACTCCGCTCTGGGCCGCGCGGATGCAAACGAAGCTTGCACGATTTTGGAGGAATCGCGCTCGGTGAGCATTCGTAGACGGGTTTGCCTCTATAATGATTGCATGAGCGCAACCTTTTCGATCCATGCCGAACCCGAGCGCGACCTCGTCCGGATCGAAATGGGCGGGCTGTTCACGCCCGACGATATTGCCGCTTTCTACCAGGCGCGCGAACTGGCGCACGCCAAGCTGAAATGCGCGCGCAACCAGCATTTGACGATCAACGACCTGCGCGAGATGAAGATTCAGCCGCAGGAGAGCGTCGCCGGCTTTCAGCAACTGCTCGGCGCGCCCGAATATCGCTCGCGCCGCCTCGCCTTCGTGATCGGGCGGACCCTGGCGCGCAGCCAGCTCCAGCGTGCGCTGAGCGACCGCGGACCCGATGTGCGCTGCTTCGACACGATCGCCGAAGCCGAGGCCTGGCTGTTCTCGGGCGCCGTGGCCGGCGAGCTGCGCGCGGCGGGCTGAACGCAGGCGGCGCAACCTAGCTAGGTCACCGCAAGCTCCACCCCGGCGGAGGCCGGGGCCCAGCTTCGGCGAACTCGGCGGCGTTGAGACTATCCTCTCTGACGGCGTGGCAGCTGGGCCCCGGCCTTCGCCGGGGTGGGTATCTGGAGAGCACTTCCCTTAATCGTCCTCGTCCTCGAACCCCGCCAGCTCGAGCGCGCGTGCCTTGATCTGGTGGAGGCGGCACCAGTGGACCAGCGCGTCCTCGCGGCCGTGCGTCACCCAAACCTCGCGCGGCGCGATCTCGCGGATCGTGGTGGTGAGTTCGTCCCAATCGGCGTGATCGGAGAGGATCAGCGGCAGCTCGACATTGCGCTGCCGTGCGCGCTGGCGGACGCGCATCCAGCCGGACGCCATCGCGGTGATCGGATCGGGCAGCCGGCGCGACCAGCGGTCGTTGAGCGCGCCGGGCGGACACAGCACGATCCGCCCCTCGAGCTCGGCCTTGGCCACGCCGGTGGCGGGGCGCAGCTCGCCCAGATTCACGCCGTGCTCGACATAGAGGTCGCACAGCCGCTGCAGCGCGCCGTGAAGGTAGATCGGATCGTCGAATCCCATCACGCGCAGTTCGCCGATCACGCGCTGCGCCTTGCCGAGCGCATAGGCGCCGACCACCACGCAGCGCTGCGGATTGGCGCGCAAGGCTGCGAGCAATTTGTCGAGCTCGTCATGCGTTTCGGGATGGCGAAAGACGGGCAATCCGAACGTCGCCTCGGTGACGAAGATGTCGCACGGCACCGGCTGGAACGGCGCGCAGGTCGGGTCCTCGCGGCGCTTATAGTCGCCAGAGACGACGATGCGCTCGCCGGCATGATCGAGCACGATCTGCGCCGAACCCAGGACATGGCCGGCAGGGACGAAGCCGATTTCGACATCGCCCATCCGCAGCGATTCGCCATAGGCGACCGGGTTGCCGGCCTGCGGCCCGTAGCGGCATTCCATGATCGCCAGCGTCTCGGGCGTCGCCCAGACCTCGCCATGCCCGCCGCGGGCATGATCGGCATGGCCATGGGTGATCAGCGCGCGCGCCACCGGCTGCGACGGATCGACCCACGCATCGGCGGCGGGAATGTAGATGCCCGTAGGCTCGGGGGTTATCCAGTCGCCTAGCTTGGCCATCACAGCAATATGGGCGCGGCCGCCAAAGGTTCCAGACGGCCGCGCCCATCCCTCATTCACCCCTTGCAGAGAATGGTGTGCGCGCCGTCGCCGATGCGGATCAGGACGGAAATCGCCGTCTTCACCAGCCCGGGGATCGGCACAGGAAAATGATCGCGAATATAAATCAGCACCGATCGCACCGTATCCCAATTTTCGCAGAACAAGTTCTTGGGGTCGACTCCCTTTAGCCCCTCTGCTGCCGGCGCGGCCGCAGGTGCCGTGCCTTCCGCATTCAGCGCGTCCGAAACCAGCGCTGTCAGCTTGTCGCGTTGTTCGCTCGTGACATCGGTCATGTCCGTCTCCTCGTCGTTCGCTCGCGCAAGTTCGTCACTCGCGCCGGCCCGACGCTAGGCTGCTCGCGGCCGCACGCCTGTGACGGGGATCACGCTGCGGCTCGCCCTGTCGGATCGAAACCGGAGGCGGCTTCGTTGGGTTTGGAGAGAAGCGGAAACGAGGTGTGTCATGGACTTGTCGAGCCTTCAGGGGATCATGGTGATCGTCGGACCGATCCTCCTCGCGATCGCAATCGCCTGGGCGATGTTTCACAACCGGGGCTCGCGGCGCGAAGTCCAGGCGACCGAGGACGCGACGCGGCAGATGTACGACCAGCAGGATCGCGACGACAAAGCGCGCGACAATGGCGGCGTCGCCTGAAGGGCTTGCGCTGACCGGCTGATCCGCGCGAACGCTGGCGGGTGTCCGACGCCGCTCTGCCCGAGAAACTTGACGATTGGTTTGCAAGCCGCGGCTGGCATCCGCGGCGGCACCAGCGCGACATGCTTGCTGCGGGCCGCGCGGGCGAGCATGCATTGCTCGTCGCGGCGACTGGTGCGGGCAAGACGCTGGCCGGCTTCCTGCCGACGCTCGCCGAATTGATCGAGGCACCGTCGCAAGGGCTGCACACGCTCTATATCTCGCCACTCAAGGCGCTCGCGGTCGACGTCCAGCGCAATCTGCTGACGCCGATCGAGGAGATGGGCTTGGGCATCCGCGTCGAGACGCGCACCGGCGACACTCCGCACGAGCGGAAAGTGCGCCAGCGCGCGCGGCCGCCCGAGATCCTCCTTACCACGCCCGAATCGCTGAGCCTGTTGCTGTCCTACGAAGACAGTTTGACGATGTTCGCCGGGCTCAGGACGATCGTCATCGACGAAGTCCATGCCTTCGCCACCGGAAAGCGCGGCGACCTGCTCGCGCTGGCGATGGCGCGGCTCCAGCGGCTCGCGCCGGGCATGCGCCGCGTCGCGCTGTCGGCGACGGTGGCCGATCCCGACGGCTATCGCGCCTGGCTGGCGCCCGACGGCGACATCGACCGGGTGCGGCTCGTCCGCGGCGAGGCGGGCGCCGATCCCGACATCGCGATCCTGCTTCCCGAAGGCCGAGTCCCCTGGGCGGGGCATTCGGGGGTCTATGCCATCCCGCAGGTGATGGCCGAGATCGAGACGCACCGCACGACGATCATATTCTGCAACACGCGCGGGCTCGCCGAACTGGTCTTCCAGCAGCTCTGGAAAGCGAACGAGATGCAGCTGCCGATCGGCGTGCATCACGGCAGCCTCAGCCTGGAGGCGCGGCGCAAGGCCGAGCAGGCGATGGCCGACGGCAAGCTGCGCGCATTGGTCGCCACGGCGAGTCTCGATCTCGGCGTCGATTGGGGCGATGTCGATTGCGTGATCCAGATGGGCGCGCCCAAGGGCTCGTCGCGGCTGCTTCAGCGGATCGGGCGCGCCAACCACCGGCTCGATGAATCCTCCGAGGCGGTGCTCGTGCCGGGCAATCGCTTCGAATATCTCGAAGCGCGCGCCGCGCTCGACGCGGTCGAGCAGGGCGAGCTCGATCCGGACATATTCCGCCCCGGCGCGCTCGACGTGCTCGCCCAGCATGTCATGGCCTGCGCGTGCGCGGCACCGTTCGATGCTGCGGAGATGCTGCAGGAAGTGCGCGGCGCGCTGCCGTATTCGGCGCTCGAACAGGAGGTGTTCGATCGCGTGCTCGGCTTCATCGCCGATGGCGGCTATTCGCTCAGGGCCTATGACAAGTTCAAGCGGCTGACCCAGGGGCAGGACGGGCTGTGGCGCGTCACCAAGCCGGCCTTCGTGGCGCAGCATCGGCTCAATGCCGGGATCATCGTGGAAGCGCCGATGCTCGACGTGCGCTTCAAGAACGGCCGCCGGCTCGGCAAGGTCGAGGAAGCGTTCGGGTCGCAGCTCTCGCCGGGTGACACCTTCTTCTTCGCCGGGCTGAGCCTCGAGGTCGAGCGGGTCGAGCTGACCGACCTGATCGTGCGGGCCAGCGCCAAGCAGGCGCGCTATGTCTCCTATATGGGGGCGCGGCTGGCGATCACGTCGAGCCTGGCCGATCGCGTCCGCGTCTTCCTGCACGATCGCAGCCAGTGGCAGCGTTTCCCCGACGATGTCCGCGAATGGCTCGAGATGCAGGAGAAGCGCTCGGCGATCCCGGCGCCGCGGCAATTGCTGGTCGAGACCTTCCCGCACGAAGGCAAGCACCACATGGTCGCGTACAGCTTCGAGGGCTGGAACGCGCACCAGTCGCTCGGCATGCTGATCACCCGGCGGATGGAGGCGATGGGATTGAAGCCTTTGGGCTTCGTCGCCAACGATTATGCGTTGGCGGTGTACGGGCTGGAAAAGATCACCGATCCGGCCGCCTTGTTCTCGCCCGACATTCTCGAGCACGAATTCGTCGAGTGGGTGCAGCAATCGGCGCTGCTCAAGCGCGCGTTCCGCGAAGTTGCGATCATCGGCGGGCTGGTCGAGCGCCAGCATCCCGGCAAGAAGAAGAGCGGGCGTCAGGTCACTTTCTCGACCGACCTGATCTACGACGTGCTGCGCAAATACGAGCCCGATCACTTGCTGCTCAAGGCGGCCTGGGCCGACGCCCGCGCACGGATGACCGATGTCGGGCGGCTCGCGCATCTGCTCGACACCGCCGCGGACACGATGCTGCACGTGGACATCGCCCGGGTCAGCCCGATGGCGGTGCCGGTGCTGATCATGATCGGCCGCGAAAAGACCCCGCAGGGGACCGGCGAGGACGCGCTGCTGATCGAGGCCGAGGCGATCGCGGCGGAGGCGATGCGGCTCGATTGATTTCGATTGCTGCGCAATATGTGCAGGTATATCGTCCCATCATGCCCGGAGTCGTCTATCCGCTCCTGCTTCTCACCTTGCCGATCAACGGTACCGGCAGCGCCCCCGCGAGTGCGCCGCAAGATCCCGATCTGATCACGCCCGAATCGGTGATGGAGGCCACCTTGCTGACGCTCGGCGAGATCGACAAGAGACTCACCGTGCCCGTTGCGGTCAACGCCAAGGGGCCGTACAACTTCATCATCGATACGGGCGCCGAGCGCACCGTGGTGTCGCGCGAGCTCGCCAACACGCTCAGGCTGACCGCGGGGGTTCCGGTCACCTTGCTGTCGATGGCGGGGCGCAGCCAGGTCGATACGGTGGTGGTGCCCGATCTGATGATCAAATCCATCGGCGTGCAGCACAGCGTGATCGCGCCCAAGCTGGAGGCACGCAATCTCGGCGCGATCGGGCTGCTCGGCATCGATACGCTGCGCGATCACCAGGTCTCGATCAATTTCGAGAGGGGCACGATGGAGGTCCGTCCCAGCCAGAAGCGCAAGGTGCGGCGCGCGAGCGACGAGATCGTGGTGACCGCCAAAAGCCTGTACGGCCAGCTGATCGTCACCGATGCCTATTACGGCAATGTCCGCATCCAGGTCGTGCTCGACACCGGCAGCGCCGTGAGCATGGGCAACAGCGCGCTGCGCGCTCGCGTCGCGCGGCGGCACCGCACTACGCCGATCGAGCTCACCGACGTCACCGGCGTCAAGACCATGGCCAATTACACGACTGTGCCCAACATCAAAGTCGGCGACGTGATGTTCGGATCGATGCCGGTGGCGTTCGCCGATGTCGCGCCGTTCGAGCGCTTCGGCTTGACCAAGCGTCCGGCGCTGCTGCTCGGCATGGACGCCATGCGCAGCTTCCGCAGCGTCGATATCGACTTCCCCAACCGCCAGGTCCGCTTCCGCATGCCCGAGGGGACCGGTCGCACGATGACGACGGGGTCGCGGCTGCCCGGCGGCGCCTCGGGTGCGGCGGTCCATTCCTATTAGAGCGGATTGACTTGCACGGGTGCGGGCTGCTTGGCTGGCGGCATGCTCCTGTCCCGCGCATCGCTCGCTCAGCTTCCCGCCACCGTCGCCCGCCCGGCGCGCGCCGTCGATACGATCCGCACCGGGATCGTCCATTTCGGACCCGGCGCGTTCCACCGCGCGCACCAGGCCGCTTATGTGGACCAGTTGCTCGAAACCGATCCGCGCTGGGGGATCGCGGCGGTCTCGCTGCGAAGCGGCACCACCACCGACGCGCTCAAGGCGCAGGATGGGCTTTATACGCTCGCGGTGATCGATCGCGAACCGGGGATGCGGGTCGTCGCCGCGCATTCGGATGCGATCGGGCCGGGCGAGGGCGCACGGTTGCGGGCGCTGCTGGCGTCGCCCGAAGTGCGGATCGCGACGAGCACGGTGACCGAGAAGGGCTATTGCCTCGCCGGCGACGGCAGCCTCGACTTCGCGCATCCCGACATCGTCCATGACCTCGCCCGGCCCGCCGAGCCGGCGAGCGTGATCGGCTGGATTGTCGCGGGGCTGGGCGATCGCCGCGCCGCGGGGCTGCCGCCTTTCGCGATGCTGTGTTGCGACAACATGACTGGCAACGGCGCCAAGCTCCGCGCCGCCTGCGTGGCGCTCGCGCGCGCGCAGGATGCCGGGCTCGCCGACTGGATCGGGGGCGAAGTCGCATTCCCCGACTCGATGGTCGATTCGATCACCCCGGCGAGCGATGCGGCGTTCCTCGCAAAGGTGGAGGCGGCGCTCGGGGTGGAGGATCGCGCGGCGGTCCAGCGTGAGCGATTCACCCAGTGGGTGCTCCAGCGCTTCGACCTGCCCGACGGGCCCGACCTTGCCGCGGCGGGCGTGACCTTGACCGGCGATGTCCGCGGCTACGAGCAGGCCAAGCTGCGCATCCTCAACGGCGCGCATTCGACGCTCGCCTATGTCGGGCTCGTGCGCGGGCACGAGACGGTGTTCGAGGCGATGTCCGACACGGCGCTCGAGGGCTTCGTCACGCGGCTGGTGCATCAGGACATCGCCGCGTCGCTGGCGCCGGTCGAGGGGCTCGACGTGGCGGGCTATGCCGATGCGGTGCTCGACCGGTTCCGCAATCCCGAGATCCGCCATTTGCTGTCGCAGATCGCATGGGACGGATCGCAGAAGCTGCCCTACCGCCTGCTCGACACGACGCGCGCGGCGCTCGATGCGGGGCGAAGTGTCGAGCGGCTGGCGGTCCCGGTGGCGGCGTGGATCGCGTTCGTGCGGCGCAAGGCCGAGGCCGGCGAGGCGATCACCGATCCGCTCGCCGACATGCTCTCCGCGGCGGCGACCAGCGCCAATCCGGTGACCGCGATGCTCGCGCTGGAACCGGTATTCGGCGTGCAACTGGGCGGCGACGAGCGCTTCCGCGCTGCGGTGCGCGAGGCGTTCCAGCATTTCGCGCAGGGCGATATCGGTCCGCTGCTGGGGCGCTAGCTATCCGTGCTCCTGCTTCCGCAGGAGCACTAGATTGCTTCCGGCCCGTCCACTCCCAGCACATGCGTGCACAATTGCGCCGCGGGCGTGTCGTCCGCCTCCAGCGCCGCAACGGTGACCCAGCCCTCGCCGCGCAACCGCGCTCCGACATCCGCCGGCGTGCCGAACGGCAGGAACAGACGCCGCCGCACGCCCGGGCTGAGCCCGGCATCGAGGATCGGATCGGTGAACAGCGAGAAGCCGACCGCCGGCTCCTCACGGCCGTCGCCGTGAAGGATCGTATAGGTGCCGCCGCGGCCGATCTCGCCGCGCACCCCGCGCGCGAAGATCGAGAAGCCGAGCCAGCTCTGATATTCGAAGCCGTGGCGCTCGGTCGGGTCGAGCGTCAGCGCCGCGGCGCCGTCGATGCTCGCGGCGATCCGCGCGAGTCCGTCGAGCCGGCTCGCCAGCGCATTGCCCGCGTCGATCGCGCGCAGCCGCGCCATCGCGGCGTCGAACGGCCCGGCCGCCTCGATCAGCGGCAGCCAGCGCGAATCGATCGCGGCGACGCCGCCGGCGTCCTTGGCATCGAGCCGGTCGCGCAAGGCCTCGAGCGCCGCCGGGTCGAGATCGCCGGCGAGCGTGTCGACCAGGTCGGGCAACGTGAAGTCGATCGCGATGCCGGTGACGCCGGCGGCCTGCAGCGCCTCGATCGCGACGCCGACCACTTCGATCGCCGCGGCGACGGTATCGCGCCCGATCAGCTCGGCGCCGATCTGGCGCATCGCGCGCTGGGGGTTGAGCTCGGTCGCGCTGAGCTTGACCACCTGGCCGGCATAGGACAGCCGCACCGGGCGCGGGTGATGCCCCATACGGGTGGCGGCGATGCGGCCGACCTGCGCGGTAAGGTCTGGGCGGATCGCCAGGGTGCGCTGCGACACCGGATCGACGAAGCGCACTGCGTCGCGCACCCCGCCGGCCTTGAGCCGCGAGGCGAGCTCGTCGGCGAATTCGGCGAGCGGCGGATCGACCTGCTCATAGCCATAAGCCCGCGCCACGCCGAGCACGCGCCCTTCGAGTCCCGCCGCGGCATCGGCGGCGGGCGGCAGGCGATCGTGGAAACCTTCGGGCAACAGGCCGGTCATTCCGCTTCCTTGACGTAGAGGTTCATCGCCACCGAGATCCGGTCGCGGCTGCCGCGATAGGGGCTGACGCCGTGGCGCATGAAGCCGGGGAACAGCACGAGATCGCCCGTGGTGACCTTGCGCTTGTGCTCGACCGGCTGGGGCTGGCCGTCGCCGCCCAGCATGCGGAAGCCGGGAAAGGTCATCAGCGGCACCGGAAAGCGCGGATCCTCGAGGAACAGCTCGCCGCCCGCCCCCGCATCGCCGGCATCGACATAATAGACCGCTGCCCACAGCACGCCGGGATGCGCGTGGCTCATGTTGAGCCCGCCGGGATGGAGGACGTTGGCCCACATCCGCGTCGACCAGCGCAGCGTGGCGGGATCGTGCCCGTCGAAGTGCGACAGCCGTTTCGCCGCACGGATCGCGGCGTCGGCGAGTCGCTCGGCCGCCTCGCCGCCCCAGCGCAGCATGTCGGTCTGCGAATGCCAGCCGCCGACGTTCGAGCGGCCGATCCCGGGCTCCAGCGCCATCTGGGCACGCACCGCCTCGCCGAGCGCCGCGTTGAGCGCCTCGCTCTCCTCGACCCGACCGTGCAGCACCGGCGTGTCGAACAGCCCGAGCCGCTCGGCGCGCAGGCGCAGCATCGACGGGGCGGGCGGGGCGGTGACCATGCCGCCGCCTAGCGCGGCGGGGGCGCGGAATCCACTGTCCACGCCCCCGGCGGCGTTCAGAACTTGAGCGCCATTGCGGTCTTCACGCCGGGAAGCGCGCGGACCTGGGCGATCAGCTCGGGGGTGACCTGATCGTCGACCGAGAGCAACAGCACCGCTTCGCCGCCGGTGTCGCGGCGGCCGAGATGGAAGGTGCCGATATTGACCCCCGCCTCACCCAGGGTCGTGCCGAGCCGGCCGATGAAGCCCGGCGCGTCTTCGTTGACGACATAGAGCATGTTGCCGACCAGATCGGCCTCGACCTTGATGCCGAACAATTCGACCAGCCGCGGCTGCGCGTTCGAGAATAAAGTGCCGGCGACCGAGCGCTCGCCCGCGTCGGTCTTGACCGAGACGCGCAGCAAGGTGTGGTAGTCGCCTTCCTTCTCGTTGCGGACTTCGCGGACTTCCATCCCGCGCTCCTTGGCGAGGAACGGCGCATTGACCATGTTCACCGTGTCCGAATGGACGCGCAGGAACCCGGCGAGCACCGCGCTGACGATCGGCTTCTGGTTCAATTCGGCCGCGGCACCCTCGCTATGGATCGAGACGCGCGCGATCTCGCCATGCGCGAGCTGGCCGATCAGGCTGCCGAGCTTCTCGGCGAGCGCCATGTACGGCTTGAGGCGCGGCGCTTCCTCGGCCGACAGCGACGGCACGTTGAGCGCGTTGGTGACTCCGCCCGAGACGAGGAAGTCGGCCATCTGCTCGGCGACCTGGATCGCGACATTGACCTGCGCCTCGTTGGTCGAGGCGCCGAGATGCGGGGTCGAGATGAAGTTCGGCGTGTTGAACAGCGGCGATTCCTTGGCCGGCTCGGTGACGAACACGTCGAGCGCCGCGCCGCCGATATGGCCGCTGTCGAGCCCTTCCTTGAGCGCCGCTTCGTCGATCAGCCCGCCGCGCGCGCAGTTGATGATGCGGACGCCCTTCTTGGTCTTGGCGAGATTCTCGCGGCTGAGGATGTTGCGCGTCTGGTCGGTCAGCGGCGTGTGCAGCGTGATGAAGTCGGCGCGCAGCAGCAGATCGTCGAGCGACATCTTCTCGACGCCCATCTCCAGCGCGCGCTCGGGCGTGAGGAAGGGATCATAGGCGATCACCTTCATCTTGAGGCCCAGCGCGCGGTCGGCGACGATCGAGCCGATATTGCCGGCGCCGATCAGCCCCAGCGTCTTGCCGGTGACCTCGACGCCCATGAAGCGGTTCTTCTCCCATTTGCCGGCCTGGGTCGACTTGTCGGCCTCGGGCAGGTCGCGGGCGAGCGCGAACATCAGCGCAATGGCATGCTCCGCGGTGGTGATCGAATTGCCGAACGGGGTGTTCATAACGACCACGCCCTTGGCCGAGGCGCTGGGGATGTCGACATTGTCGACGCCGATCCCGGCGCGGCCGACGACCTTGAGGTTGGTCGCGGCCTCGAGGATTTCCTTGGTCACCTTGGTCGAGCTGCGGATCGCGAGGCCGTCATATTGGCCGATCATCGCCTTGAGTTCTTCGGGTGTCTTGCCGGTAATCTCGTCGACCTCGACACCGCGCTCGCGGAAGATCTCGGCGGCCTTGGGATCCATTTTGTCGCTGATCAGGACTTTTGGCATTGCATTGCTCCTGGAGAGCCGGTGCTCCTGCGAAAGCAGGAGCCCAGAGTTATTGAGGGAATCGCATGGGGCCCTGGTCTCCTGCTTTCGCAGGAGCACGGGAAGGTCAGCCTGCCTTGGCGGTCGCGTAGGCCCAGTCGAGCCAGGGGCCGAGCGCTTCGATATCGGCGGTGTCGACCGTCGCGCCGCACCAGATGCGCAAGCCCGCGGGGGCGTCGCGATAGCCGGCGACGTCGTAGGCGGCGCCTTGCTTCTCGAGCAGGCCGGCGAAGGTTTTGATGAACGCCTCGTCGGCGCCCTCGACGGTCAGGCACACGCTGGTGGTCGAGCGGATCGCCTCGTCCTCGGCGAGGTTGCCCAGCCAGTCGCGCTCGGCGACCAGCTTCTGCAGCGCCGCGGCATTGGCGTCGCTGCGTGCGATCAGACCCTTGGCGCCGCCCAATCCCTTGGCCCATTCGAGCGCGAAGATCGCGTCCTCGACCGCGAGCATCGACGGGGTGTTGATCGTCTCGCCCTTGAACACGCCCTCGGCGAGCTTGCCCTTGGCGACCAGGCGGAAGACCTTGGGAAGCGGCCAGGCAGGGGTGTAATTCTCCAGCCGCTCGACCGCGCGGGGCCCGAGGATCAGCACGCCGTGCGCGCCCTCGCCGCCGAGCACCTTCTGCCATGAGAAGGTCGCGACATCGATCTTGTCCCAGGGCAGATCGTAGGCGAACACCGCGCTGGTCGCGTCGGCGAAGCTCAGGCCCTCGCGGTCGGCGGGGATCCAGTCACCGTTCGGCACGCGCACGCCGCTGGTGGTGCCGTTCCAGGTGAACAGTACGTCGTTCGACCAGTCGACCTGGGTCAGGTCGGGCAGCTGGCCGTAATCGGCGCGCAGCACCGTGGGTTCGAGCTTGAGCTGCTTGACTGCATCGGTGACCCAACCTTCGCCGAAGCTCTCCCAGGCGAGCGTGGTGACCGGCTTGGCGCCAAGCATCGTCCACATCGCCATCTCGAACGCGCCGGTGTCCGAGCCGGGGACGATGCCGATGCGGTGCGTGTCGGGAAGCTGGAGCATCTCGCGCATCAAGTCGATCGCGCGCTGGAGGCGGGCCTTGCCGATCTTCGAGCGATGCGAGCGGCCGAGCGATTCGGTCGCGAGCTTGGCGGCTTCCCAGCCCGGAGGCTTGGCGCAGGGCCCCGAAGAGAAAAAGGGGCGTGCCGGCTTGGTAGCGGGCTTTGCAGACGCAGCTGTGGCGTCGAGAAAGGTCGAATCACTCATGTCAGTCTCTCCTTACAGAGAGCACGCGCGGCGTTGGGACCGCGTGGCCCGTCGACGGCCCTAGCGGCGGCGGGCGCGGTGTCAACCCGGGGGATGTGCCAGTCTTAACCTTTGGGCAAAGCCGCACGGCTAAGGTGGCGGCGTCGAGCGGGGATGGCATGATCGAGCTGGTGCAAAAGGCGATGCAGCATCTGCTTGCCAGCTGGTCGAACCAGCTCGGCGGCATCTTTCTCGCGCCCGGATCGACCTTTTCGGTGATCGCGTTGGCGGCTTCGCTGGTGCTCTTCGTGCTGCTCGCGCTCCCGCGCGGGCGATCGATTCGGCCGGCGGTGCTTCGGCGCGCTTTGTTTCCCAACCGGCTGTTCCGGAGCGCTTCGGGCCGCACCGATGCCGCTTATTTCGTGCTCGGCATCCTTTTCGCCGGGCTGCTGATCGGCTGGGCGCTGTTCTCGGCCGAGCAGGTCCGCGGCATCGCGCGCGCGGTTCTGGGGCCGGCGCCAGCGGTGTGGCTACCGGGCTGGACGCGCGCCGCGATCGCCACGGTCGCGCTCTTCCTCGCTTATGAATTCGCCTATTGGGTGGATCACTGGCTGATGCACCGCGTGCCGATCTTCTGGCACTTCCACAAGGTCCACCACCAGGCCGAGAGCCTGTCGCTGCTCACCAACGGTCGGGTGCATCCGGTCGAGACGATCGGCTTCTACAATCTGGTCGCGGTGGTGATGGGGCTGACCGGGGCACTGCTCGAGCGCACGATCGGACGCTTCGACACCTTCGCGGTGGGCGGCACCAACTTGCTGATCATGCTCAGCGCGATCCTCGTCACTCACCTCCAGCACAGCCATTTGTGGGTGACCTTCGGCCCGCGCTGGGGCCGTCTGCTGCTGGGGCCGGCGCATCACCAGATCCACCATTCGGCCGATCCGCGCCATTTCAACACCAATCTCGGCGCCAGCCTGGCGCTGTTCGATCGGCTGTTCGGCACCTTCCACATGCCCGAGACGCGGCGCGAGCGGCTGCGCTTCGGCGTCGACGACGGCGAGGCTGCGCCGCACAGCGCGCGGGCGGCATTGCTCACGCCGTTCACCGCCGCGGCGGCACTTGCCTTGCGCGGGCTAGCGGGCGGCGGGGTTCGGCGGCCAATTCGTCAATAAGCCGCGATCGGTCATCCAGTCGGTGATCCGCGCCGGCCAGTTGCGCAGGCTGACCAGCGGCGTGGTCTCGCCCATGTTGAACGCGTGGCCGCCCGCCGCATACATGTGGAGCTCGGACGAGGCGCCGGCGGCACGATAGGCAGTGAGCAGGTCGAGGATCGGCTGCGAGCAGCAGCTGTCATCGTTGGTCGCGACCATCAGCAAGGGCGGCGAATCCCTGGTGATCTTCTCCTCGCCGTGCAGTGGCCCGGGGAAGACCAGCACGCCGAAATCGGGCCGTGCCGAGAGCCGGTCGATCGCGTCGCCCCTTCCCGGCGCAGCGACCGGCGGGCTCAGCAGCGTGACTCGGGCAAGCTCGCCGCCCGCCGAGAAGCCGACCACGCCGATCTTGTGCGGATCGAGCTTCCATTCGCCGGCATGGGCGCGGATCGTCCGCACCGCGCGCTCGGCATCCTGTCGGGCATTCTCGAAGCTGTACGGGGAGTCGGTGCCGCGGAAAAGCCGGTAGCGCAGCACGAATGCCGCGATGCCGCGCTCGTTGAACCAGCGCGCGGCGTCGTTGCCTTCGCTCTTGATGACGAGGAACTGGTGCGCCCCGCCCGGCATCAGCAACACCGCCGCACCGGTCTCGCGGCCGGGGCGCGCGGGGAAATAGGTGATGCTGGGGTCGTTGACCGGCTTGAGCCAATAGCTTTCGGCCTGTTCGGGGATGGCCTTGCGGCTCTCGAAGCCGGGCGCGCCCTTCTCCCACAAGGCTATCCGTTGCGGCGCGGCGGGCGGATCCTGTGCCCATGCCGGCGACGCCAGCAGGGTCAGCATATAGCAGAGCCAGGCCCAGCATTTGATCATCTCGCCTCTCCTTCGTGCCGTCTCGTGCGGCATCTGGCGATGGTAGCGGTAACAGAGCTGGAGTCAAACCGGTGTCGTCATGCTAGGGTGCGGCGATGCGGTTGCTTGTCCTGTCCGTTGCGCTGCTGCTCGGCAGCTGTGTAGGCAATGATCGCCACGATCGGCCCGCGCCGATCCGCGAGCGCCCGTCTGGCCCGATCACGCTCAATCGCCCGACGCCGCGCGAGACCCAGCAATGCTATGCCGACCTGTCGCGCGAATCGGTGCGCTATTCGCCGCTTCCCGACCGCGACTTCGGCAGCGGCTGCGTGGTCACCGGCGCAGTGCAATTGCTCGACATCGGCGTGCCGGTGACCAACCTCAAGTCGATGCGCTGCCCGCTGGCGCGCAGCTTCACTGCCTGGATCCGCTTCGCGGTCGCACCGGCGGCGAAGCAAATCCTCGGCAGCGAGCTCGTCCGGGTCGAGAGCTTCGGGACCTATGCGTGCCGCGCGATCATCGGCGGCAATGCCGCGGCCTCGGCGCGGATGTCCGAGCACGGGCTCGGCAACGCCGTCGATGTCGGCGGGTTCGTCCTCGCCGACGGGCGCAAGGTCCGCGTCGAGGGCGGTTGGCGATCGGGCGATCCCGCGGTGCGTCAGTTCTTCGAAGTGATCCACAATTCGGCGTGCAAGCGCTTCAGGACGGTGCTCAGCCCGGACTATAACGCCGCCCATTACAACCACCTCCATCTCGACATGGGACGCGGTCCGTTCTGCGCCTAGGCAAGGCCGCGCAATCGGCCTAAGCCGGCCCAAATGAGCACCGATACCCGCGTCCCGAGCCGCGTCTTCCGCCCTGCACAGGAGGAAGTCGAGAACGCCAACACCAATAGCGGCACGCCCCAAACCGAACATCCGGCCTACCGCCTCGCCTTCCAGGACATGGACTTCCTGCTGCGCGAGGATCTGCGTCCGGTGCGCTTCCAGCTCGAACTGCTGAAGCCGCAACTGATCCTCGACGAGGCGAATATCGCATCGACGTTCGTCGTCTATGGCTCGGCGCGCATCCCCGAGCCCGAAAAGGCGCAGGCGCTGCTCGAGCTCGCCGACACGCCGCAGCAGAAAGTGATCGCCGAGCGGCTGATCGAGAAGTCGCGCTATTACGACGTTGCGCGCGAACTGGCCCGGACGGTGAGCAATTTCCCGCTCGACGAGGCGGGCAAACGCCATTTCGTGGTGTGCTCGGGCGGCGGCCCCTCGATCATGGAAGCGGCGAACCGCGGCGCGCGCGACGTCGGCGCGGACACCGTCGCGCTCAACATCGTGCTGCCGCACGAGCAGGCGCCCAATCCCTATGTCACGCCGTCGCTGTCGATGCAGTTCCACTATTTCGCGCTTCGGAAAATGCACTTCCTACTGCACGCGCGCGCCGTCGCGGTGTTCCCGGGCGGGTTCGGCACGTTCGACGAGAGCTTCGAATTGCTCACGCTGATCCAGACCGGCAAGATCGATCCGATCCCGGTGCTGTTCTACGGCAAGGACTTCTGGCGGCGCGTGGTCAATTTCGACGCGCTGTGCGAGGAAGGCGTGATAAGCCCACGCGACCTGAACTTGTTCCACTTCGTCGAGACCGCGGAGGAAGGCTGGCAGATCGTCCAGGACTTCTGGCGGGAGCGCGAAGCCAAGGGCTGAAAGCGCCGGCTGTCTTTTCGCCCCGGATGTCACCCCGTGCAGGGGTCCACCGGCAGGCCGGGCGAAGAGCCAGAGCAGATAGGGTACAGGCCTGACGCCCTGTGAGCCCCAGCACAACGCCGGGGTGACGAAGAATGGCTGGGTCCTGTCATCTCCGCACCCGGAGCGTCAGCTGCTCCGGCTTGCGACGTCGACATCCTGCAAAGCGCGCGGCCTTACTTGTTGCTCTTCGGCAGCCCGGCCTTTTCCTCGGCGACCACGGCAGCCTTCGGGTCCTTCGCCGGCGTACCTTCGGCGGGCGTCGCCTCGTTGGAAAGGTTGGCGGTGCCGGCGCCCTCCGCGACGTTGGCGATCGCATTGTCCGCACCGGCCGCCGGCTCGGCGCCTGCGGCAGGCGCGGCGGGGAGCGGCAGGTTCGAGCCCTGGCTGTTGAGATAGGCGATGGCGTTGGCACGGTCCTGCGGATTGGCGAGGCCGGCGAAGGTCATCTTGGTGCCGGGCGCGAACTTGCGCGGGCTGGTCAGCCACGCGTCCATCTTGTCGAAGTCCCAATTGCCGCCAACGCTCTTGAGCGCATCGGAGAAGGCGAAGCCCGCTTTGCCCTGACCGATCGGCTCGCCCATCGTGCCATAGAGGTTCGGGCCGATGCCGTTGGCACCGCCCTGGTTGACCGTGTGGCAGGCAGTGCACTGCTTGAACACGTCGGCACCCTTGGCGGGATCCGCCTTGGCCAGGCGCACCGCGATCGGCTCGGCGGCAGCGGCGCCGCCTTCGCCGGCGCTTTCGACGCCTTCGATCGCGTAGCCCATCTTTTCGGGGCGCTCCGAATGGAAGACCATGCCGCTCACGATCGACAGGCCGAGCGCCGCGATGCCGCCCGCCAATGCCCAGCCCGCAATCGTATTGAACCGATCGTCCATCACATGCCCCTAAAGGAAAGTCGTTCGCCTCTTAGGCTGCGGTTTTTGCTACCGCAAGCCGGGGTTGCCGCGGGAAACGCGCGCGGCTAGCGCGCGATCCCATGGAGAATTTCGCCGCCCCCGCACGTCCGATCGTCGCAAAGATGATCGCCGAAGCTTCCGCCGCACCAAGCCGCGCGGTTTCGTTTCAGGGTGCGCCGGGTGCCAATTCGCACATCGCGGTACGCGAAGCCTTTTCCGATGCGCTGCCGCTGCCGTGTTTCTCGTTCGAGGATGCGATTGATGCAGTCAAGGAAGGCCGTGCCGACCGCGCGATGATCCCAATTGAGAATTCGCTCCACGGCCGCGTCGCCGACATCCATTTCCTGCTGCCCGAATCGGGGCTCAGGATCACCGGAGAGCACTTTCTGCCGATCCGCTACGGGCTGATGGGCACCGGCAGCCTCGACCAGGTCCGCGAGGCGATGAGCCACCCGCAGGCGCTCGGTCAGTGCCGGCACTGGCTCAAGGCGCGGGGGATCGCGCCGGTCGCCTATCCCGACACCGCCGGCGCGGCCGCGGTGATCGCCGAGCTCGCCGATCCCGCCGTCGCCGCGCGGGCACCGCCGGGCGCGGCCGAACTGTACGGGCTCAATCTGCTGCAGACCGACCTCGCCGATGCCGAGCACAATATGACGCGGTTCGTCGTGCTCGCCCGCGAGGCGCTGCCACTGCCGGTCGAGGGGCCGGTGATGACCACCTTCATTTTCGAAGTGCGCAACGTCTCGGCAGCGCTGTACAAGGCGCTGGGCGGGTTTGCCACGAACGGGGTCAACATGACCAAGCTCGAGAGCTATCAGCGCGGCGGCAGCTTCGCGGCGACCGAATTCTACACCGACATCGTCGGCGGGCCGGGCGATCCGGCGATCGACCGCGCGCTCGAGGAGCTCAAATTCCACTCGAAGTGGATGCGCGTGCTCGGCACCTATCCGCAGGCGCGCGCGCGGCCCTAGGCCTCAGCCCAAGCCTTTAGCAGCGTGTGCGCGATCGCATAGGGGGGCGGCGCGCCGAACGGTGCTGCGGGATCGCGGGCGAGCGCGCGGTGGACATCGTCGCGGCTGAACCAGCGCGCATCTTCGAGCTCGTTGGCGTCGATGGCGATCGCTTCGCTCTCGGCGACGCCGATGCACGCGATCATCAGCGAGGAAGGGAACGGCCAGGGCTGGCTGGCGACGTAACGCACCGCGCCGACGCGCACGCCAGCTTCCTCGAAGATCTCGCGGCGCACCGCTTCCTCGATCGATTCGCCGACTTCGAGGAATCCCGCGAGCGCCGAATAGCGGCCCGCCGGCCAAGGCGGCTGGCGGCCGAGCAAGACCTTGTCGCCCAGTTCGGCGAGCATGATCACCACCGGATCGACGCGCGGGAAATGCTCGGCATGGCAGTTCGGGCATCGCCGTGCCCAGCCGGCGCGAAAGATCGCGGTTGGGGTCGCACAGACCGCGCAGAAACCGTGGCGACCGTGCCAGTCGACCAGGCTGCGCGCCGCCGCATAGAGCGCGGCATCCTCGGGGTGGAAGCGGTCGAGCATCGCGAACAATGCCGGCGAGCGGCCGCCGGGGAGCGGCTGGCCGTGCGGCGGCGCCGCGGCGAACAGCGGCACCCCCTGGTCATAGCCAAGGAACAGCAACTCGCCATTCGCGGCGTCGAGGCCAGTCCAGACCAGGCGGTCGTCGTCGTCGAGTTCGGGATCGAGCCCATGGAGCATGAGCAGCCGGGCGCGCGGATCGGCCTCGGCCTCGCGGAGCAGCTCGGGATCGTGACGGACCCGGTCGGCACGATCGACCGTGCCGCCGGTAAAGCCGGGCGTATTCACTTGGCAGGGCGCATCGCGAGGTCGGCGTAAATCGCCCGCGCAGCTTCGCGCTTGAGCTCCTTGTCGCTGAAGGTGTTGATCATCGCGACGCCGCGCACCTTGTTGACCGGATCGGCCCAAGCGATCGTGCCCGCCGCGCCGCCCCAGCCATAGGTGCCCTTGCCGGGGCCGCCGGGCTTGTCGGCAAGATAGACCGAGCCGCCGGCGCCGAAACCCAAGGGTACGCCAGTGTCGGCGGTCATGCCGGCGAGCGACGACCGGTCGACGGTGGCGGGGAGGAGGTCCGACATCGCCAGCTTGACCGTCGCCGGCTTGAGGATGCGGACGCCTTCGAGCGTGCCGCCGTCGATCAGCATGTGGAGGAAGCGGTCGTAATCGTGCGCAGACATGACCAGCCCGGCGCCGCCATAAGGGAAGCTCGGCGGCTGGAGCCAGACCGAGCGTGCGCCGGGATCGATCGCGAGCTTGGGGGACAGATAGTTGGTCGCGAGGATGCCGGCCTTGTCCTGCGGCACCGTCCAATAGCTCGCGCGCATCTTGAGCGGATCGAAGATGCGGGTCTGGACGAAGCGGTCGAACGGCATGTCGCCGGCGACCTCGATCACCCGGCCGAGCACGTCGAGCCCGATCGAATAGCTCCACTTGGTCCCCGGATCGGCGATCAGCGGCATGGTCGCGACGCGGTTTGCGAATTCCTCGAGCGTCTTCGGGCGCGCCGCGCGCATATTGGGCTCCATCAGCGCGTTGACCGCCGCCGGGTTGATCCCGGCCCTTGTATAGGCGTCGACCAGCGGGCCCGACCGGCCGGGCAGGACATATTCGAAGCCCGCCGTGTGGGTGAGCAGGTTACGCACCGTGATCGGTCGGGTGGCGGCGCGGCTGGTCAGGTCCTTGGTGGGATCGACCAGCACCTTCATGTCCTTGAACGCCGGAATGAAATCGCTGATCGGCTGGTCGAGCTTGAGCTTGCCCTCCTCGACCAGGATCATCGCGGCGATGCCGGTGATCGGCTTGGTCATCGAATAGACGCGCCACAAGCTGTCCGCGTCGGCAGGTGCCGCGTCGGGCTCGATGGCGATCCGCCCTTCGGCAACGACGCGCGGGGGGGCGTCGCCGACGCCGCTCAGGATGACGATGCCGGGCACCTTGCCCTCGGCAACATAGCGCTTGGCCACCGCCTCGGTTGCCGACTGGGCCTGGGTCGCGCGCGACGGCAGCGGCACCGTCGCCTGCGGCCAGGCTGCGCCGGCGAGCGCCAGCGCCGCGATCGAACCGAATATCTGCCAGCTACGCATTGATCCTCCCGAACATCCTTGCCGCCTTGGCGAAAACCGTGGGCAAGCCCGCCGATTCGATCTCAGCGATCGGCCACCATTCGCCCTCCAGCGCGCAAGAACCCGCGCCTGTGTGCGCCGCGATCGTTGCAGTCGCAAGCGCGACGTCGAGATTGAAATGGGTGAAGCCGTGGCGGATCTGCTCGCCCAGCAGGATCCAGTCGGCGGCGTACGGCGCGCCGGCAAGTCCGGGCGGCGAATCGGTCCACGGACCGGTCGGCAGGGCGCGCATGCCGCCGAGCAGCCCTTTGGCCGGGCGGCGGACGAGCAGCACGCAGCCGTCGCGCTCAAGCCAGAACATCGTGCCGTAGCGCTGGGGCTTGGGCAACTTGGCGGCCTTGACCGGAAAGGTCTCGGGCGCGCCGGTGGCGAAGCCGTCGCACTGCTCGCGTAAGGGACAGGCAAGGCATCGTGGCGCGCGTGCAGTGCAGATGGTGGAGCCGAGATCCATCATCGCCTGAGCGAAGTCACCTGCGCGCGCGTCGGGCGTGATCGAATCGGTGCGCGTGCGGATCTGGGGACGGGCGCCCGGCAGCGGCTCGACTATTGCGAACAGCCGCGTGACGACGCGCTCGACATTGGCGTCGACCACCACCGCGCGCCGCCCGAACGCGATCGCCGCGATCGCCGCGGCGGTGTAGCCGCCGACGCCGGGCAAGCCGAGCAATGCGGCCTCGGTGTCGGGGAGGCCGCCGCGGGCCGCGACTTCGCGCGCGCAGGCGAGCAGGTTGCGCGCCCGGGCGTAGTAACCGAGCCCCGCCCAAGCCGCCATCAGCTCGGCGTCGTCGGCGGCAGCCAAAGCGTCGAAGCTGGGCCAGCGCGCAGTGAACTTCTCGAAATAGGGGATGACGCTCGCGACCTGGGTCTGCTGGAGCATCACTTCGCTCAGCCAGACGCGATAGGGTTCGGGGGCGTTGGCGCCGGGCCGCGCGC
Organism: Sphingomonas sp. FW306-1B-B10E; assembly: GCF_058782005.1. NCBI lineage: Bacteria > Pseudomonadati > Pseudomonadota > Alphaproteobacteria > Sphingomonadales > Sphingomonadaceae > Sphingomonas > Sphingomonas sp. FW306-1B-B10E. The sequence continues at coordinate 13,666 of NZ_JBYSXG010000043.1, read as the reverse complement.
GCCACGGCAAAGTGCGGGCATGGGCGTCATACCATTTCAGCAACGGTGCGGCGATTGCGCGAGGGACGTTGTCGGACACGCCCCGCCTATGGCATGGGTTGGCGGCAATGACGAAGGCCCCCGACAAACCCAAGCGCGCGACCACGCGCCAGCCCAAGCTGGAACCGCAGCGCTCGAACCGCGCGCGGCCGGTTTCGGAGCTGCTGCCCGATGTCGGCCGCGCCGCCTTTCGCAAGTTCGGCTTCGTCCAGCACGCGATCGTCAGCCGCTGGGGCGAGATCGTCGGCGAACGCTATGCCCGCGTGTCGATGCCCGAATCGATCCGCTTCCCGCAGGGCCAGCGTGCCGAGGGGGTGCTGAGCCTGGTCGTCGGCGGGGCGCATGCACCGATGATGCAGCACATCGCGCCCGAGATCATCGAGCGGGTCAACCGCTTCTTCGGCTATGCCGCGGTGGCGCGCATCGCGATCCGCCAGGGTGAGGTCAAGCGCGTCGCCAAGGCGTCGCCGCCGGCCGAGCTCGCGCCGCTGCCCGAAGCGATGGGCGAAAGCCTGCGCGGCATCGCCGACCCCGAACTCAAGGCAGTCCTCGAATCGCTCGCCGCCGGCGTCGCGGCGGCCGAGGGCCTCAAACTCGGCAGGATCGACTGAATGGCTCTCCGTTTCCTCGCTGCTGTCGTGCTGCTGCTCGCCGGTGCCGGACCGGTGACCGCGCAGCAGGCGCGGCGCGCGCCCGCCGCGAACTGGGTCAATGTCGTGGTAAGGACCCCCGAAGGCGGGTTCCGCCAGGGCAATCCCAACGCGGCGATCAAGGTGGTCGAATATGGCTCGCGCACCTGCCCGACCTGCGGGGCGTTCGCCGCCGAGGGCGTCGAGCCGATGCGCCGCGACTGGATCGCCAGCGGCAAGTTGAGCTACGAATTTCGCGACTTCCCGATCCACGGCGCGCCCGATCTGGCGCTCGCCTTGCTCAACCAGTGCGTGCCGACCGCGCGATTCTTCCCGGTGATCGACCAGATGTTCGCCAACCAGGCTGGATTCGACGCGCCGCTTCGCAAATTGCTCCAGGCGCAGCCCAAGGTGGTCGAGGGCTGGCAGCAGCTGCCGCCGGCACAGGCCGCGACCAAGTTCGCCGAAGCGCTCGGCATGATCGGCTTCATGAAGGCGCGCGGGCTGCCCGAGGCGCAGGCGCGGCGCTGCTTGGCCGATCCGGTGCTGATCAAGGGCGTGGCCGACACCTATGCAGGCGGCGTCAAGGCCGGCGTCCAGGGCACGCCGAGCTTCTTCGTCAACGGCAACCGCGTGCGCGCCTATAGCTGGGACCAGCTCCAGCCCGAGCTGCGCGCCGCGGAAAACTGATCGATCTTTTCCCTTCGGAGACCCAAGACCATGCGTTCTGCCCTCGCCTTCCTTCCCCTTCTCGCGCTCGCGGCCTGTGGCGGCGACGGCGGCAACGCCTCCGCGCCGGTGACGTCGAGCACGCCGGTCGCCAACGTCGCGCCGCCGGCCGGCAAGCAATGGGCCGACGTGGTGAGCAAGACGCCCGAGGGCGGCTATGTCCAGGGCAACCCCAATGCGGCGATCAAGCTCGTCGAATATGGCGCGCGGATGTGCCCGACCTGCGGCCGCTTCGCCGCCGAGGGCGTCGAGCCGCTGCGCCAGAAATATATCTCGACCGGCAAGGTGAGCTACGAGTTCCGCGACTTCCCGCTCCACGGCGCGCCCGATCTCGCGCTGGCGCTGCTTAACCAGTGCGTCGCGACCGAGGCGTTCTTCCCGATGCTCGATCAGATCTATGCCGGGCAGAACGATTTCCTCGATCGTCAGCAGAAGCTGCCCGAGGCGACGATGCGGCAGATTCAGACCCTGGCGCCGCCCCAGGCCGCGGCGGCCTTCGCCGATGCCGTCGGGATGGTCGAGTTCGTCAAGCAGCGCGGCCTGCCCGAGGCCAAGGCGCGCCAGTGCCTCGCCGATCCGGCCGCGATCAAGCGCATCGCGGACGTCTATGCCGATGCCGCCAACAATCGCGGCGTGACCGGCACGCCGAGCTTCTTCATCAACGGCAAGCAGGTCGAGGCGGCGATGTGGTCGCAGCTCGAGCCCGCGCTGCAGGCGGCCGGGGCCCGCTAAAAGGGTCCGAGCCAGGGGGGCGGGGATGCAGATCAAAAGGCTGCGGCTGACGGGCTTCAAGAGCTTCGTCGACCCAGCCGATCTGCGCATCGAGCCCGGCCTCACCGGGATTGTCGGCCCCAATGGCTGCGGCAAGTCCAACCTGCTCGAGGCGCTGCGCTGGGCGATGGGCGAGAATTCGGCCAAGTCGATGCGCGGCGCCGGCATGGAAGACGTGATCTTCGCCGGCACCGCGACGCGGCCGGCGCGCGACTTTGCCGAGGTCTCGATCCTTGCCGAGCACGTGGGCGAGAACGACGAGCTCGAAGTCGTCCGGCGAATCGAGCGCGGCGCGGGGTCGGCCTATCGGCTCAACGGTCGTGACGTCCGCGCCAAGGACGTCGCGCTCGTCTTCGCCGATTCGGCGACCGGCGCGCATTCGCCGGCGCTCGTGAGCCAGGGGCGGATCGGCGCGATCATTGCGGCCAAGCCGGGCGAGCGCCGCGCGATGCTCGAGGAGGCGGCGGGGATCGCCGGGCTGCACGTCCGCCGGCGCGACGCCGAGCAGAAGTTGCGCGCAACCGAGGCCAACCTGACACGCCTCGACGAAGTGATCGGCGACCAGGAAGCGCGCGCGGCGGCGCTCAAGCGCCAGGCGCGCCAGGCTGAGCGCTATCGCGAGCTTTCCGATCGCATCCGCATCGCCGAGGCGCGGATGATCTTCGCGCGCTGGCGCGACGCCGCAGGGGCGTCTGACGCAGCGAAGAAGGAGGCGGGGGCGGCCGAAGCGTTGGTCGCCGAGCGGACGGCGGCACATGACGCCGCGGCGGCGCGCCAGCAGGCGGCTGCCGAGACGCTCGCCGCGGCGCGTGCCGATGCGCTCGGCGTGCGCGACCGGGCGACCGATGCGATGCATCGGCTGGCGACCCTGCGCAGCGAGCGCGCCACCGTCGAGCGGCGGATCGGGGAATTGCGCGATGCCCAGGTGCGGCTCGCCGACGATCGCAGCCGCGAAGGGGCGCTCGCCCACGATGCCGCCGAGGCGCTGGCGAGGCTGGCCGACGAAACCAAGGCGCTCGAAGCACGGATCGCCGACGCCGCGGCGCGCATGCCGCAGCTGGACGCTGCACTGGCCGAGGCCGAGCGAGCCGCGCGCGACGCCGAGGTCGCGCTGGCGCAGGCGCTGGCGGCGCAGGCGAGCGAGGCGGCCGACGCACGCGTCGCCGAGGCGGCGCTGATTGCGGCGCGCACGCGTGCCGAGCGCGCGGGCCGCGACCAGGCGCGTGTCGATGTCGAACTCGCTGCCCTGGGCAATGGCGCGCCGATCGAAGCCGAAAAGGCGCGTGCTGCAGAGGCGCGTGCGCAGGCGGTGCGCCAGGCCGAGGAGGCGCGCGCCGGGCTTGCCCGCGCCGATGCCGACGAACGCGGCGCGATCGGATCGCGCGATCGGGCACAGTCGGCAAGGTCGGTGGCGCATGCCGAGCTCGCCCAGCTCGACGGCGAGGCGGCGGTGCTCGCCAAGGCGACGCGGCCCTCGGGCAAGGACCGGCTGCTCGACCGGCTCAAGGTGGCGGCGGGCTATGAGCGCGCGCTCGCCGCGGCGCTGGGCGACGATCTCGAGGCGGGGCTCGATGCCGGCGCCGAGCGCTATTGGGCAGGCGCGGCGCCGCTGCCCGGCGATCCCGGCGTGCCCGCGGACACGACACCGCTTGCGCATCATGTCGAGGCGCCGGCGGGGCTGGCGCGGCGACTGGCACAGGTGCTGGTGACGGAGACCGATGATGGCCAGCCCTTGGCGGTCGGGCAGCGGCTGGTGACGCTGGCCGGAGTGCTGCGGCGCTGGGACGGCTATGTCGCCAAATCCGGCGGCGCGGCGGCGGCCGAGCGGCTCGAACGGGTCAACCGGCTCGCGGCGATCGAGAAGGCGCGGCCGGCAGCGGTGCGCGCGGTCGAGGCGGCAGAAAGCGAACTGGCGCGGATCGACGACACCATCGCCACTGCGCGGCGCGCCGCTGCCGAGTGCCGCCGCGTGCTCGATCATGCCGAAAATGCCGGGCGTGAGGCCGGGCGTGCCGAGGATCGCGCGACCGCGCAGCTCGAACGGCTCGAGGCGCAGCGCGCCGACCTCCAGGCGCGCCGGACGCGCGTCGCCGGCGAGCAGGACGAAGCCGCGGCCGAGCTGGCACGGGCAGAGGCGGCAAAGGCGGCGCTGCCCGATGGATCGGCGACGCGTGCGCAGGTCGCCGCTTTGTCGTCCGAAGCGGAAGTGCGCCGAGTCGCCGCCGCCAATGCGCGCAGCGAGCGCGGCAGCCAGGAACGCGAGATTGGCCAGGCGCGCGAGCGGCTCACCGCGGCCGGCGCCGAGAGCCGTAGCTGGAAGTCGCGCGCGGGCGAGGCGGCGCGACGAGCCGGCGAGATGGAGAAGCGCGCAACGCAATTGGCCGAGGAAAGCGACGCGATCGCCGGGCGCCCCGCCGAGCTCGATGCGGCGGTGGCCGAGGCCGAGGCGGCGACCGAGGCGGCACGTGCCGAATCGGCCGCGGCGCAGGCGGCCGAGGGCGCTGCTGAGAGAGCGTTGCGCGCGACCGAGGGCGATGTCCGCGCCGCCAACGAGGCGCTTGCCGAGGCACGCGAGGCGCGCGCGGGGGCGGCGGCGCGCGCCGAGAACCAGGAACTGCGCCGCGTCGAAATGGGGCGGCTGTCGGGCGAGCGCTTCGAGTGTCCGCCGCCCTTGCTTCCCCAGACAGCGGGGTTCGATGCCGAGAGCGTGCGCAGCCCGCAGGAGGAGAGCGCCGCGCACGAGAAGCTCAGCGTCGACCGCGAGCGGATCGGGCCGGTCAATCTCGTCGCCGAGGCGGAGCTCGCCGAGCTCGAGGCGGCGTTCACCAGCAATGCGCAGGAGCGCGACGAGCTGGCGCAGGCGGTCAACCGGCTGCGCGGATCGATCGGGACCTTGAACCGCGAGGGCCGCCAGCGGCTGCTCGCGGCGTTCGAGGCGGTCGACCTGCACTTCCGGCGGCTGTTCTCGACGCTGTTCAACGGCGGACAGGCGCATCTAGAGCTGATCGATTCGGACGATCCGCTCGAAGCCGGGCTCGAGATCATGGCACAGCCGCCGGGCAAAAGGCTGCAATCGCTGACCCTGCTTTCGGGCGGCGAGCAGGCGCTGACCGCGGTGGCGCTAATCTTCGCGCTGTTCCTGACCAACCCGGCGCCGATCTGCGTGCTCGACGAAGTCGACGCGCCGCTCGACGACGCCAATATCGAGCGCTTCTGCGACCTGCTCGAAGCGATGACCCGCGAGACCGCGACGCGCTATCTGATCGTCACCCACAATGCCGCGACGATGAGCCGGATGCACCGGCTGTTCGGCGTGACGATGGTCGAGCGCGGGGTGAGCCGGCTGGTGTCGGTCGATCTGGGCGGGGCGGAAAGTCTGCTGGCGGCGGAATGAGCGGGGGGCCACATGAGGGTCGGGAACTCGGGCTATTGTTGGCGGGCGTGAAGCCGATGGCGCGATTTACGGCCGAGCCGAATTACCGACCCGATTGCTCTGCCTTCGACACGCATGTGGCTTCGGGATCGCTGTTGCACGTTCGAATTGTCGATGATGCGATCGAACGCCTTTATTATCATCTGCCGGGAGAGGCATGGAGGGTACGTCTTGCCGAGGCGGCGCTGAAATATGATCTCGGCCTCTCTACCGAGGATTTGCATCGGCTCGATGGCTTCCTGCTCGGTTATGACAAGCAGGAAGTGGATTTCTTCGTTGCCGAATGGTCGGAGACCGAACGGAAGGGCGGACCCGCGCCGCTCTAAATGCCTCGGCTGAGAATATCCTCGTACAGCGCGACATACTTTTCGGCCATCGCCTCAACCGAAAAGTGATCCTCGATGCGCTTTCGGCATGCGGTGCGGTCGAGGTCGCGGACCTGATCGACCGCGGCGATCGCCTGTTCGGTGGAGCCGACCAGCATCCCCGTTTCCGGCGTGATCAGCTCGGGCATGCTGCCCCGATTGATCGCGATTACCGGGGTGCCGCAGGCCATCGCCTCGATTACCGACAGGCCGAAGGGTTCGTCGAAATTGATGAGGTGGAGCAGTGCGCGCGCGCTGCCGAGTGCCTTCAGCCGCGCCTCGCCGCCGACCGGGCCGTGATAGACGATGCGGTCGTTCAGATGCGGCTTCACTTCGCGCTCGAAATAGCCCTGGTCCTGGACGATGCCGTAGAGGTCGAGCCGCTTGCCGGTCGCCTTCGCCACGGCGATCGCTTCGGCGGCGCCCTTGTCGGGGTGCATCCGGCCGAAGAACAGCAAGGCGTCGCTTCCTTCCGCGTCGAACGGAAATTCGTCGAGGCGGATGCCGTGGTGGATCGTCGCGGTGTATTTGAGGCTCGGATGACGATCCGCCTCGCTGATCGCGACGAAATGCACGCGGTCCTCATACGGCTTGTACATCGGCAGGATGCGGTCCGACGAGAAGCCGTGGATCGTGGTGACCATCGGCGTGTCGATCAGCGGGGCATAAGCGTGGGCGGGGAAATCAGCCTGGTTGTGGATCAGGTCGAACTCGGCGGCGCGGGCGAACAGATGCGATTGGTGGGCATATTCCCACACCTTGGCGTCGATCGCAGGGTCTTCTTCATAGCCGCGCGGGACGACGCCTGCGAGCGTGCCCGCGGTCTGCGAGTCCTGCGTCGCGAACAGAGTGACGTCCACGCCGCGCGCGACGAGCGCCTCGGTGAGCAGGCTCGTCACCAATTCCCACGGGCCATAGTGCCGCGGTGGCGTGCGCCACGCGATCGGCGCCAGCATTGCGATCTTCATCCGAGAATATAGCCTTCGTTCGGTCCGAGAATGGCGGGATCGTCGCCGGTGCCGGTGGTGAGCAGGACCCGCAGCCCTTCGGCCCATTCGGGGATGGCGAAGCTTTCGGGCGCGTCGCCCAAGTTGAGCACGACCAGCACGCGGTCATCGCCATGGCGACGCTCATAAGCGAGCAAATTGCCCGAACAGTCTATCGGCAGCCAGTCGCCAACCGACAGAGCGCGCCGCGACCGGCGGAGCGCGAGCAGATCGTGGTAGAGCCGCCACATCGAATGGGGGGCGTCGCGTTGGTCGGCGACGTTGCGCGTTTCCCAGTCGGGGTGGAGCGGCAGCCAGGGCGTCGCGGTCGAGAAGCCGGCATTGGCGGAGGCGTCCCACGCCATCGGGGTGCGCACCGGATCGCGGCCGAGCCCGATGCCGGGCTCGCGCAACTCGCGCGGGTCCTGGACCTGGTCAGCGGGGATCGCCACGTCGGCCATGCCGATCTCGTCGCCATAATAGATCGTCGGCGTGCCGCGCAACGTGAGCAGCAGCATCGCCGCGACGCGGGCCTGGGCGGGGCCGAAGCGCGTGGCGGCGCGTGGCCGATCGTGATTGCCGAGCACCCAGTTCGGCCAGCCGCCCGGCGGCAGCGCGGCTTCATAGTCGGCGATCAAGCCGGCGAGGCTGCGCGCCTCCCACGGCGCGTCGATCAGCTGGAAATTGAAGGGCAGATGCACTCCCGGCTGGTCCTTGCCGTAATAGACCATCAGCTTGTCGACGGGCAGATAGATCTCGCCTATCAGCACGCGTTCGGGAAAGGCGTCGGCGACGCGGCGCATGTCGGCGGCGATGCCGTGGACCTCGGGCTGGTCGGTCGAGTGGAGCTGGAGCACCCGGTGCATCTCGCCCATAACCGGGGTGTAGGCCGGGTTGGCGGGATTGTCGGGAAAGTCGGCGTGCTTGATCATGTGCCACAGCACGTCGATGCGGAAACCGTCGACCCCGCGATCGAACCAGAAGCGCAGCACGTCGAGCATCGCGGCACGCAATTCCGGGTTACGCCAGTTGAGGTCGGGCTGCTCCTTGAGGAAGGCGTGGTAATAATATTGGCCCGTGGCCCCGTCCCACTCCCAGGCGGGGCCGCCGAAGTCGCTGATCCAGTTGTTGGGCGGGCCGCCGTCGGGAGCCGGGTCGCGCCAGAGATACCAGTCGCGCTTGGGATTGTCGCGGGAGGACCGGCTTTCGACGAACCAGGGATGCTGGTCCGAGCTATGGTTGGGGACGAAATCGAGCAGCAGCCTGAGCCCGCGGTCGTGCGCGGCCTTCAGCAGCGAGTCGAAATCCTCGAGCGTGCCGAAGCGCGGGTCGATGCCGGTATAATCGGCGACGTCATAGCCGAAATCGGCCATGGGCGAGGGGTAGATCGGCGAGATCCAGATCGCGTCCACGCCGAGCGCGACGAGCGCATCGAGGCGGGACTCGATGCCCTTGAGGTCGCCGATGCCGTCGCCGTTCGAATCCTGGAACGAGCGCGGGTAAATCTGGTAAATCGTGCCGGATTGCCACCACAGGGGTTCGGTCATGGCTTGCGCCCTCCGTATGCGCTCCCCTTCCGCTTGCGGGAGGGGCTAGCCGCGAGCATGTGGGCAGGAGTGGCGTACAGCCCCTCCCCTAACCCCTCCCGCAAGCGGAAGGGGGACTTTGCGGTCCTGCCCTTCACCGGAACCGCTCCTTCGACAGATGGGTGATCCGGCACGCCAGGTCCGCCTCACCGCCAGCGACGATATACTGGTCGCCCGCATCGACGATCCCGGTGGTGAAGGCGACCGGGGTGGGCAAATACATCTGGTGCGCGATCGGATCGGTGAGCGCGGGGTTGGCTTCGATCAGCGGCACTTGGTCTTCGAGGCGGAGGATCTTCGACGGATCGTCCTTGTCGAGCAGCGCCCAGAAGCTGCGATAGATGCCGACGGCGCCGCGTTTCTCGACGCCGTGATAGATCATCATCCAGCCCTCGGGGGTCGGCACCGGCTGGCTGCCGCCACCGATCCGCTGGGTGCTCGTCGTGCCCTTGCGCGCGCGGATGCCCGGCGTGTCGAGCGGCTTCCAGTGGAGCCCGTCGGGCGATTGCGCCATGTTGATCGACGGGCCGCCCAGCCACTCGCTGTCCTCGGGATAAGCGAAATAGCATTCGCCCAGGGGTCGGGTGAGCGCCATGAACTTGCCGCCGACCTTGCCTTCGAACAGGATCATGTCCTTGTTCTGGTGGTCTAGGACGATGCCGAGCAACTCCCAGTCGAGCCCGTTGGCCGAGCGGTACATCGCGGTGCAGTGGCGCTCGGCCGAGACGCCGCACGCGGTCATCCAATAGGTGTCGTCGACCTTGGTGATGCGGGCGTCCTCGACGCCGTAATCCATATAGCTGGCGCTCGGCTCGATCGCCTTGTCGTAATGGATCGCGACGATCTCGCGGCCCTCAGCGTCGAGCTCGACCGGGAGCAGCCAGGACAGCGAGGTGAGCCCGAGCAGCCGCGGGTTGCGGTCCTTGAGCGCGAACTGGCGCGGGTCGCCCATGTCGATCTGGTGGATCGGGTGGCGATCGAGGACATAGCCGGCGGGCGTCCAGCGGATCGCGCGGGCACATTCGGTGTCGACCGGATCGGTCAATGCCTCGGCGACGCGGACCATCAGCAGGAGGTTGCCGCTGGGCAGCCGCGCGAAGCCCGGGTTGAACGCCCCCAGGACGTGCGTCGCCTCGCCGACGCCGCGACGCAGCGGCGAGCGGACCAGATCGACCTGGTCGGGCGTGAAAATCAGATAGTCGTCGCGCTCGGGCATCTGCCCCCCTTGGTCAGCAGCCGGGAACCTGGCTCTCGCCCCCCTCGAAAACGAAGCGGTCGCCACGGCGAACGTATCGTTCGGCGAACGATCGGGTTCCCTTGTAGCGCACGGTAAAACTGCGGCCCGGGACGATATCGGCAATCTCGCCCTTGAGGCTCTGTGGCGAATCCTCGACCATGCCGCTGTCGTCGTACACCGTGGGAATGGAGGCGACGGTGGCAGGACCGCCGGGGCGAAGCTCGACCAGTTCGGCGAAGGCGACGGTGCAGCCCTGCCAGGTGCCGCCGCCCTCGACCACCAAGGTCGGCAGCTTGCCGAAGGCCGGCGATACCGACCAATCGGCGAGATCGCCGAAGCTGCCTGCCGTGACTGCCTCGGGATATGCCTTGGCCAGCGCGAAGCCGTTGGGGTCTTCGCGAAGGTAGTAGACCGCGACGACGCCCGACTCGGCATGGCCGGCATCTTCGACATGGCCGTGTCGCAGGAGGACCGGGCCGAACGGCGTGTCGAGCAGCTTGTCGTCCTTACCGAACGTGTAGCGCCCGTCCTTCTCCGCCGGCACCGCCTTGCGCGCCGCGGCAAGCCGTTCGGCGGGCGTCAGCGCGACCGGCGTGGGCGAGGCGCTATCGGCCGGTGTCGCGTGGTGCTTCGGGGCCTTCGCCGGCGGCCTTTCCGGCACCATGTCGCAGCCGGCAAGCGCGGCGACCAGCGTCAACGCCGAGGCGAATGCAATGCGCGTCATCTGGCGCTCTGCAGCCGCTCGTGGTGGCGGATCACTTCATCGATGATGAAGCGCAGAAACTTCTCGGAGAATTCGGGGTCGAGATCGGCCTGCTTGGCGAGCGCGCGCAGTCGAGCGATCTGCGCCTCCTCGCGCATCGGATCGGCGGGGGGCAGGCTGTGCGTGGCCTTGTAGGCGCCCACTGCCTGCGTCACCTTGAAGCGCTCGGCGAGCATGTGGATCAGCGCGGCATCGATATTGTCGATGCTCTGGCGGAAGCGGGTGAGCGTCTCGTCGGGCATGGCCCCTCTCTTTGCCCGGCGGGCGACGCTACGCAAGCCTTGCCTTTGCCGCCGCCACGCGCCAGAGCCCGCGGGATGAGCGCCACCATCCACCGTCTGGGCTCGCGCCCCGAGCCTTCGCTGGAACCGATGCTGCAGCTGGTGGCGCACGACCTCAACCTGGTGAATGCGGTCATCCTCGATCGCATGCAGTCGGACATCCCGCTGATCCCCGAGCTTGCCGGGCATCTGATCGCCGGCGGCGGCAAGCGCATGCGGCCGATGCTGACGCTCGCGAGCGCGCGGCTGCTCGGCTATTCGGGGGCGCGGCACCACAAGCTCGCCGCCGCGGTCGAGTTCATCCACACCGCGACTCTGCTCCACGACGACGTGGTCGATTCGTCGGACCTGCGCCGCGGCAAGCGCACCGCTAACATCATCTGGGGCAATCCGGCGAGCGTGCTGGTCGGCGACTTCCTGTTCAGCCGCAGCTTCGAACTGATGGTCGAGGACGGCAGCCTCAAGGTGCTCAAGATCCTGAGCAACGCCAGCGCCGTGATCGCAGAGGGCGAAGTCAACCAGCTCACCGCGGTGCGCCGGCTCGACATCTCCGAGGAGCGCTATCTCGACATCATCGGGGCGAAGACCGCGGCGCTGTTTGCCGCTGCCTGCCGGATCGCGGCGGTGGTCGCGGAGCGGTCGGAAGCCGAAGAGGCGGCGCTCGACGCCTATGGCCGCAATCTCGGCATTGCCTTTCAATTGGTCGACGACGCGATCGACTATGTTTCGGACGCTTCCACGATGGGCAAGGACGCCGGCGACGATTTCCGCGAGGGCAAGATGACCCTGCCGGTGATCCTGGCCTATGCGCGCGGCGACGAAGCGGCACGGGGTTTCTGGAAGGAAGCGATCTCGGGCCGGCGCGTGTCGGACGCCGACTTTGCCGAGGCGATCGAGCGCGTACAGGCGAGCCGCTCGGTCGACGACACGCTCGCGCGGGCGCGGCACTATGGGCAGCGCGCGGTCGATGCGCTCGCCGGCTTCGCGCCCGGCGCGGCGAAGGACGCGATGGTCGAGGCAGTCGAGTTCGCGGTCGCGCGCGCTTATTGAACGAGGCGCCGCCCTCCGCAAAGGACGGCGCCCACGCGCTCACTCTTCCTCGGTGGTCGCCTCGTCCTCGTCGTCGACCGACAGGACGTCCTCCTCGTCATTGTCGAGCTGCTCCTCGATCGCCTCGACGATCAGGTCGAGCTGCTCGAAGCCCGCGGTGAATTCGATCGTCTCGCCATCCTCGTCCTCGAGGTGCAGCGTATAGTCGCCCGCGCTGTCCGGGGTGATCGTGAACTGTGCCAGGGTCCGTGCCATGTCTCGTGCTCCTTAGGCTTCGATTGCGCCCAACCCCGCTTTGGGGAATTGGTTGCGCGCAATGACCGAGACTCTGCCGATCCACGCCGTTTTGCCCGAATTGCTCGCCGCGCTGCGCGGCGCGAGCAACGCCGTGCTCGTCGCGCCGCCGGGAGCGGGCAAGACCACCGCAGTGGCGCCGGCACTGCTCGGCGAGCCGTGGTGCACCGGCGAGGTGCTGCTGCTGTCGCCGCGGCGGCTCGCCGCGCGCGCCGCGGCCGAGCGGATGGCAGCGCTCACCGACGAGCCTGTCGGCAAGACCTATGGCTATGCGACGCGGATGGACAGCAAGCGCTCGGCGGCGACGCGGGTGACCGTCGTCACCGAGGGGATCTTCGTCAATCGCATCCAAAGCGATCCCGAACTTGGCGGCGTGTCGGCGGTTTTGTTCGACGAAGTCCATGAGCGCAGCCTCGACAGCGATTTCGGGCTGGCGCTGGCGCTCGACGCGCAGGCGGCGCTGCGGCCCGATCTGCGGCTGGTGGCGATGTCGGCGACGCTCGACGGATCGCGCTTCTCGGGGCTGATGGGCGCCGCACCGGTGATCGAGAGCGAAGGGCGCAGCTGGCCGCTCGAACATCGCTATCTCGGGCGGGCGGCCGAGGCGCGGATCGAGGACAGCATGGCCGTGGCCGTGCGCACCGCGCTGCGCGAGGCCGAGGGCGGGGTGCTCGCCTTCCTGCCCGGGGTCGCCGAGATCGAGCGCACCGCCGAGCGGCTCGGCGACCTGGGCGGCGTCGCGCTGCACCGGCTCCACGGCAGCCTGGAGCCCGCCGCGCAGCGCGCCGCGATCGCCGCTGATCGTGACGGGCGGCGCAAGGTCGTGCTCGCCACTTCGATCGCCGAGACTTCGCTGACGCTCGACGGCATCCGCGTGGTGGTCGATTCGGGGCTGGCGCGGCGGCCGCGTTACGACCGGGCGGCGGGGATGACGCGGCTGGTCACCGAGCGGGCGAGCCAGGCGGCGGTGACCCAGCGCGCCGGGCGCGCCGCGCGGCAGGGGCCGGGGGTCGCCTACCGATTGTGGGAGGAAGCCGCGACGGCGGGGCTGCCGCGCTTCGACTCGCCCGAGATCTTGGAGGCCGACCTGTCGGGGCTGCTGCTCGACTGTGCCTTGTGGGGCGTCGCCGATCCGCGCGACCTCGCCTGGCTCGATCCGCCGCCCGAGGCCGCGGTCAGCGAGGCGCGGCGGCGGTTGACCGTGCTCGAGGCGCTCGACGAAGACGGCCGGCCGACGGTGCATGGCAGGGCGATCGCCCGCCTGCCGCTGCCGCCGCGGCTCGGGCACATGCTGGTGCGCGCCGGCGAGCGCGGGCTGGCCAGGACCGCAGCGGAGGTCGCGGTGCTGCTCGGCGAGCGCGGGCTGGGCGGGGGCGACGCCGACCTGGAGTTGCGCTTGCGGCGCTGGCGCGGCGAGCGCGGGCAGCGGGCGGAGAATGCGCGGCGGCTGGCGGAGCGGTGGGCCAAGCTGGCTCCCCTTCCGCTTGCGGGAGGGGCTGGGGG
>NZ_JBYSXG010000042.1:0-44626 GCF_058782005.1 Sphingomonas sp. FW306-1B-B10E | reverse complement strand
GCCCAATGCGCTCCCCTCCCGCTTGCGGGAGGGGTCGGGGGAGGGGAGCGCGCAAGCGGTGCACTCGGTGAGACACCATCCCCTCCCCTTGCCCCTCCCGCAAGCGGGAGGGGAACGCAAGCTCGCAGGAGGAACCCCCGGCCCATCCAGGCTTTTCACTTCGATGGCCGATCGCGATGCCCCCATCAAAGCTGCCGATCCGGCGCCGCCGCCCGGCAACGCCCCCGCCAAGCCCGCCCGCGCGCTCGGCACGCCGCTCGCCAGCGTCATCGCGGTCGTCGTCACCCTCCTCGGGCTGATCGTCCTCGCCTGGACAATCCTGTTCGTCACCAAGGGCCGCTTTCTCAAACATACCTTCGAGAAGATCGTTGCCGGCCAGACCCACCGCCAGGTCAAGGTCGCGGGTGACTTCCAGCTCTATTTCGCGCCGTTCAACGTCAAGTTCCTCGCCGAGGGGCTGACCATCTCGAACCCCGAATGGGCCGGCCGCGGCAATTTCTTCTCGGCCAAGAAGATCGACACGCGAATCTCCACCTGGAGCCTGTTCACGCACAAATACCGGTTCAATTGGGTCGGGTTAGAGGACGGCCATGTCGACCTGCAATGGGACAAGGCCGGCAAGCGCAACACCTGGACCTTCAGCGAGAAGAAGGGCGGCGACCCGTTCGAGCTTCCGGCGATCCGCCGCGCGCTCGTCCAGGGCACGCAGGTCCGCTATGTCGACCCGCGGATGCAGATCGCGGCGGCGATCCGCATCCGCACCGTCGAGGCGACCGACACCAAGCTCGACAACGCCATCCGCTTCGACGGCAACGGCACCGCGCGCGGCACGCGCTTCACGATGAATGGCGCCCTGCTCACGCCCAACGCCACCGTCTCGGGCGGCGAGAACAAGCTCCAGCTCCATGTCGAAGGCGTCCGTACCGCGATCGACGTCTCGGGCACCCTGCCCGGCGCCACCGAGATCGAGGGCGCCGACCTGCATCTCGACGCGCGCGGCCAGAACCTCGCCGATGTCTTCGCGGTCGCCGGGATCGCGGTTCCCGACACGCGCAGCTATCGCCTGCGCTCGGCGATGACCAAGCGCGGCGACGAGTGGCGCTTCACCGGGATGCGCGGACGCTTCGGCGACAGCGACCTGTCGGGCAAGTTCACCGTCGCGATTCGCGAGCCGCGGCTGCTGCTCACCGCCGACCTCGCGACCCGCGTGCTCGACATCGTCGATGCCGGGCCTTTCATCGGCTACAGCCCGCAGCAATCGGCTGCGGGCAAGGTGGTGACTCAGGCCGCCGGAACCCCGCGCATCCTTCCCGACGCGCCGCTCCGGGTAGAGGCGCTCAAGAATTTCGACGCCAAGGTCAATTGGACCGTGCGCACCGTCCGCGCCGAGAAACTGCCGGTGTCGAACATCACCCTCGGGCTCGATCTCGACAACCGGCTGCTGAAATTGAGCCCGCTCAACTTCAGCCTCGCGCGCGGCACGGTCAATTCGGACATCACGATCAACGCGCGCCGCGATCCCGTCTTCACCGATTACGACATCCGCCTGTCGCCGACGCCGATGGGCGTGCTGCTCGCCGGCTTCGGCGTCGAGGAATCGGGCACCACCGGAACCTTGAAGGCGCGCGTCCAGATGACCGGATCGGGCAATAGCGTGCGCGATTCGCTCGCCAATTCGAACGGCCGCATCGCGGTGATCCTGCCCAAGGGAAGCTTCTGGACGCGCAACATCCAGCTTTCCGAGCTCGACATCGGCACCTTCATCCAGAAGATGTTCGAGAAGAAATTGAAGGAGCCGGTGCAGATCAATTGCGGGCTGATCGGCTTCAGCGTGCGCAACGGGATCGCCGCGGCCGATCCGATCCTGATCGACACCGACAAGAACGTCATGCTCGGTCGCGGCGGCTTCAGCTTCAAGAACGAGACGCTGGACCTGGCCTTCCGCGCCGACAGCAAGAAGTTCAGCCTGTTCGCCGGCCAGTCGCCGGTCGGGATCGGCGGCTATTTCTCGCGCCCGGCGATCGACGTGCTCAGCCCCGAACTGCTCGGCCGCGCCGGCGCCGGGCTCGGGCTGGGCGTAGTCGCGAGCCCGTTCGCGGCGGTGATCGCGTTCGTCGATGTCGGCGACGCCAAGGCCGCCGATTGCGGCCCGGTCCTCGCCGGCGCCTCGGCCCGCGCCCAGCGCACCACCAAGGGCAAGCCCCGCGACGATGTCGGCAAGGGCACCACCGCCAAGTCCGAAGATGGCAAGCGCTCGAAGGACGAGCGCCGGAAGCAGCACAAGAAGTTCCTCGGGATCTTCTGACCAGCGCCGAAATGGTTGTGGGATCAGGGCGCGTTTATGCGCCACCAACGCCCGGCATGTTCCACGAGAACGCGCAGCTTCGGCGCGACGTGGCGTCGGCTCGGATAGAATAGATAGAAGCCCGGAAACGCCGGGCTGAATTTTTCGAGCACGGGCACCAGCGCACCGCGCGCGATCGGCTCGCGAAACGTCTCCGCCATGCCGAAGGTCAGTCCTGCGCCCGCGCACGCCATGCGGATCATGAGAGCCATATCGTTGGTCGTCACTTCAGGATCGACGGCGACGTCGAAATCGCGCCCGTCCTCAGCGAACTCCCAGCGATACGGCGTAACCTCGGGGGCGGGCCGCCAACCGATGCAGCGATGCGCGCGCAAGTCACGCGGGTGAGCCGGCTTGCCGTGCCGGGCCAGATAGGCGGGGGCGCCAACCACCAGCTGTCGCTGCATGCCAGAGACAGCCACGGCGATCATGTCCTGCTCTATCACTTCGCCGAGCCGCACGCCGGCATCGAATCCGTGTTCTACCACGTCGAGCACTTCGTCGGTGACGCGAATATCCAGCCGCACATCGGGATACGCCTCCCGAAACGCCGTGAGCATCTCGCCCGACAGGAAACTCTCGGCGATCGACGACACTGCCAGCCGCAGTAACCCGCTCGGCCGCGCATCGCGGTCGCGTGCCTGGTCGGCCGCGCCTTCCAATGCGGCGAGCGCCGGGTCGACGCGCGCGAGAAACGCCGCGCCCGCCTCGGTCAGGCTGACGCTTCGCGTCGTGCGGCGCAGCAGTGCCGTTCCGAGCGCAGACTCAAGGCGCTGTACTGCCTGACTTATCGCCGATCGCGTCACGCCGAGCTGCTCTCCGGCTGCGCGGAAGCTGCGTGCACGAGCAACGGCTGCGAAACAGGCAATCGCGTTCAGATCGAGAGACATTGTTCAGCATGCCTTACCAGTCTGGGAAGATTTACGCCAGTAGGCGGGACAATCCTTGCTGCCTAGCTTGTCCAAGTCGGCGGCAAGTCCGCCCCTCAAGGAGTAGCGAAGATGGACAAGACAATCTTGGTAACGGGCGCCTCGAGCGGAATCGGAGAGGGCATTGCGCGCGAGCTGGCGGCAGCCGGTGCTCGGGTGATGCTCGGCGCGCGGCGCGTCGACCGGCTCGACATCCTGGCCGGCGAACTCAACGCCGCCGGCGGCGATGTCCGGTTCCAGGCGCTCGACGTGACCGACCGCGCCAGCATGGCCGCCTTTGCCGACGCCGCCCGCACGGCCTGGGGCGCCGTCGATGTGATCGTCAACAATGCGGGTATCATGCCGCTTTCGCCAATGGCATCGATGAAGGTCGACGAATGGGACCGGATGGTCGACGTCAACATAAAGGGCGTGCTCAACGGCATCGCCGCGGTGCTGCCGGAGATGACGGCGCGCGGCTCCGGCCATATCGTCAATATCGCTTCGATCGGTGCGCTGCAGGTCGTGCCCACCGCAGCGGTCTATTGCGCCACTAAATTCGCCGTCCGCGCCATCTCGGACGGCTTGCGCCAGGAACGCCCCGATCTGCGGATCACTTGCATCCATCCCGGAGTCGTCGAGAGCGAGCTCGCCGCGACGATCACCGATCCCATCGCAGCGGCGGCGATGGTCGAATACCGCGCGATCGCGCTCAAGCCTGCCGCGATCGGCCGAGCGGTTCGCTTCGCGATCGAGCAACCCGACGATGTCGACGTCAATGAGATCGTCGTCCGGCCGACGGCGTCGGCGAACTGAGCAGCGGGGTATGACGGCGGCGCCTCGGGCGCATGGCGCCGTCCGTCAGCCCCGCCGGCTCAATGCCCCCGGCAGGCGAGCGCCTCGAGAATGTCCTCGATCCGCGCCGGGTCGCCCGCGGCGATGACTTCGCCGTTGCTGCCGGCGTGGAGGGGGTCGCCCTGCCAGTCGCACATCCGTCCGCCCGCGCCCTCGACCACCGGCACCAAGGCGGCGAAATCGTGGAGCTTTAGCCCCGCCTCGACCACCACGTCGAGCCAGCCGCTGGCGACGCAGCCGTAATTATAGCAGTCGCCCCCGAGCACCGTGCTCGTCACCGCGGCGTCGAGATGCTCGAAGGCGTGGAGCTGGTCGTCGTCGAACAATGCCGGCGAGGTCGTCGCGAGGATCGCGTCCTTGAGCTCGCGGCAGGCGCGCGATTGGGCCGGCTTGCCGTTGAACAGAGTGGGGCGGCCGGTCACCCCCAGCCAGCGCTCGCCGATGATCGGCTGGTCGATGATCCCGAGCAGGGGCCAGCCATCCTCGACCAATGCGATCAGCGTGCCGAAGATCGGCCGCCCGGCGATGAAGGCGCGGGTGCCGTCGATCGGATCGAGCACCCATTGCCGCCCGCTGCTGCCTTCGCGGATGCCGAATTCCTCGCCGATGATCCCGTCCATCGGCCGCTCGGCGACGATCAGCCGGCGCATCGCCTCCTCGGCCTCGCGGTCGGCGAGCGTCACCGGCGACTGGTCATCCTTGGACTCGAGCCCGAAGGAACCGCGAAAGCGCGGGCGGATCGCGGCACCGGCGGCATCGGCAAGGCGCTCGGCGAGCGCGACATCTTGGGAGGAGACGGGCATGGACCGGCCCTACCCGTCCGTTTTTGACTCGCCAAGGTCACAAAGCGCTGCCAGTCGTTTCGGGCATGCGCCTGCTCCTCGTCTCCCTCGGTCTCGCCGCCGCCTCGCCCGCCTGGGCACAGGTGCGCGCAGTGCCCACCCAGCCGGCCTCCGAAACCGAGGCGCTGCGCGGCGTCGAAGTGTTCCTTGTCAACGAGACCGCCGCCCCGGTCGCCGATGCGGGCCCGCGCCAGATCGAAGTCACTGCCGTCGACGGCACCCGCCTCGTGCTCGAGCGCGCGCCCGGTCCGACGCCGACGATCGCCCCGGGCGGCTTCGCCAAGGCGCGCTACGTTCCGGTCGGCATCGCCGGCACTGCGATCCCGCCCGCCGAACAGCACGCCGCCGCCAAGGTCCCCGCGGAGGAGAGCGTGGTGCAAAGCTCGACCGGCTCGTCCGCGGCGTTCCTCGACCGCTTCGAGCCGCACGAGCCGGTATACGGCGTGTTCGGCACCGGCGACGCCGGCGGCAAGCTCCAGGTCAGCTTCGCCTTCCGCCCCTTTGCCGAGGATGCGCCGCTCAAGCTCGGCAATCTTCGCTTCGCCTACACCCAGACGATGTTCTGGGCACTGCGCGAACCGTCGGGGCCGTTCCGCTCGACCAATTATTCGCCCGAAATCTACACCGACATCCCGTTCGACGACACGACCAGGGTCGCGCTCGGATTCCGCCACGATTCGAACGGCCGCGGCGCGATCGATTCGGTTGATCTCAACCGCGTCTTCGGCCGAGTCGAGAAGAGCTTCGACCTCGGCGGCGACTGGCATCTCGATGTCGCGCCGCAAGCCTGGTTCTATGTCGGCAGGCTCGGCGTCGCGCCCGACGTGAAGGATTATTTCGGCTACACCGCGCTCACCGCGGCGATCCGCCAGAAGGACGGGCTCAAGGTCTCCGTCACCGGCCGCGGCAATTTCGAGACACGCAAGGGCGGCGCGGAGCTGTTCGCTTCCTATCCGCTGGCGCGGATCGGCGGCGGGGTTGGATTCTATCTCTTCGGCCAGGCCTTTACCGGCTATGGTGAGGCGCTCGACGATTATCGGCGCAACCAGACCCACGCACGGATCGGCATCGCACTGACGCGATAGACCGGGACCAACAGGAGTGTGATGCCATGCGGACCAAGCTTTTCCTCGCTGCCCTGCTCCTGCTCCTGCCGCTGTCGCTGCCGGTCGAGGCGGCACTCGCCCCCGGCGCGGTCGCGCCCGCTTTCTCGGCCGACGGCGCGATCGCCGGCAAGGCGGTCAAGGTCGACCTCAAGGCCGCGCTCAAGAAGGGCCCGGTCGTGCTCTATTTCTTCCCCGCCGCATTCACCGAAGGCTGCAATGCCGAGGCAGCGGCCTTCGCCGCGGCGCTTCCTGACTTCACCGCTGCCGGCGCGACCGTGATCGGCATGACCGCGGGCAATGTCGACAAGCTCGTCGCCTTTTCGAGCGCACACTGCGCGGGCAAGTTCGCTGTCGCCGCGGCGAGCCCGGCGGTGGTCAAGGGTTATGACGTGCTGCTCACCAAGCCCGACGGCACGCCGACGACGATCACCAGCCGCACCAGCTACGTCATCGCGCCGAACGGCCATGTCGTCTTCGCCCATACCGACATGAACCCCGGCACGCATATCCGGCTGACGCTCGATGCGGTGCGCAAGCTCAAGGCCGGGCGGCGGGGCTGACCCGGAGCCCGGGCTTCATCCTTGCGAAAGCTTTCGCTCACCGGATGTTAGCAGTTCGTCGCTAGACCCCTGGCTCAACAATATGCGGGCGGGACCGCAAGCGCGTCCGCAACTCGAGAAGCAGGGGTTACAGCCTATGGTCGGCGCAAGGGCCGTCCGGGCGGCACAAGGAAGCGATTCGTCGCGCCGCCTTTACGATCGAATCGGCGACTTCCTGGTCGATCAGCGTCTCGACGCCGATCCCGGCAACTATGCCTTTGCCTATCACCTGCTCGCCGATCCCGACGGGCCCCTCGCCCAGGCGGTCTATGCGCTGACCGATGGCGGTGTCCGCCTGACCCAGCGCGACATCGAGACCCTGGGCTGCGAGATGCCGCCGAGCGCCGCCGCCAAGAACGCCAAGGCGAAGACCGACGGCCTCGTCGCGCGCACCCAGATGCAGGTCGAGGGTTTCCAGGACATGGTCACGGCGATGCGCGCCGAGACCGAGGGCTTCGGCCGCGACCTCGCCGCCAGCGCCGAAGCCATTTCGCGCACCGCCGATGCGGGCGGCGCGCCGATGATCGGCGAAGTCGCCCGACTGACCACCGCGATGCTCGACCGCGTCCGCAGCGCCGAGGCACGGCTCGAATCGGCGACGCGCGAAGCCAGCGAGCTGCGCCGCGAGCTCGAGGAGGCGCGCGACAATGCCCGCCGCGATCCGCTCACCGATCTGCCCAACCGCCGCGCGCTCGAGGAAGCCTATGCCGCGCAAGCGGCGGCAGGCGCGCCGATCTGCGTCGCGGTGTGCGACGTCGATCACTTCAAGTCGGTCAACGACCGCTTCGGCCATGCCGTCGGCGACCGCGTCCTCAAGGCGATCGCCGAGGCGCTGAGCCAGACCTGCGCCGGCCATCTCGTCGCGCGCTATGGCGGCGAGGAATTCGCAGTGCTGTTCACCGGAATCGGCATCGCGGCGGCGCGCGACATCCTCGATACGGCGCGCGTGAAGGTCGCGACCAAGCGCTACCGGCTGCGCGAGAGCGACGCGCCGCTCGGCGAGATCACCTTCTCGGCCGGCATATCGGCCGCGCTGCCCGGCGACGGGCTGTCGACCGTGTTCCATCGCGCCGACCGCCTGCTCTATGCCGCCAAGACCGCCGGTCGGAACTGCCTGCACATCGACTGACCGGAACCGGACATATCTGTCCGCTTTCAATTGGTGAAATGCACCAATTCTACCGTGCAAAATCCCAAGCGTTTTCGCGGCCCACTGTGTGAATTCAATATTTAGAGGCACTTAACGAAGTTGGCACGCTCCCTGCTAGGCTAGTGGCATCGGTAACCGGATGGTCCGGCCGCCGAACATCAGGGAATAGTCCAATGACCGCTCGTCTTTCCTCGCTCAACCACGCTGTTGCTGCACTCGGCGCCGTGCTCTTCACCGCAGCCTTCGTCGTCTATTCGACCCCCGTCCTGCCGATCGTCGCATGATCCGGCCCCGGGACGAGGAGAAGATCACCATGGTTCGCAGCGCCCTGCTCGGACTGGCCGCGTTCGGCCTCACCGCGACGATGATCGTCGCCACCACGGCGCAGGGTTCGGCTCTCTTCGGCTGAACCCTGCCCGCCCCGCGGAACCACCGGGGTTCCGCACCGGTTCTCTCGGCAACCCCTCCCGCTGGAGCCAAGCCGATGAGCGATACCGACACGATCGAGATGATCCACGAGGACGCGCTGCCCGGGCACGAGAGCGCGCTCGAGCCCAAGCCCGATTGGGAGCCGCGTTTTCCCGGCTCCGGCCGCCTGCAGGACAAGGTCGCGCTGATCACCGGCGCGGATAGCGGCATCGGCCGCGCCGTCGCTGCGCTCTATGCCCGCGAAGGCGCGCATGTCGCGATCCTCTATCTGTGCGAGCATGACGATGCGGCGATGACCGCCGACATCGTCCGCCAGGAAGGCCGCGAGGCGCTGACCATTGCCGGCGATGTCGGCGACAAGGCGTTCTGCGAGCGGGCGGTCGCACAGGTGATCGAAAAGTTCGGCCGGCTCGACGTGCTGGTCAACAACGCCGGCGAGCAGCATCCGGACAAGGAGATCACCGACATCACGGAGGAGCAGCTCAAGCGCACCTTCCAGACGAACATCTTCGGGATGTTCTTCCTGACCCAGGCGGCGATGCCGCACCTGAAGCAGGGCGCGGCGATCGTGAACTGCACGTCGGTCACGATGTACCAGGGCGAGCCCGAACTGCTCGATTATTCGAGCACCAAGGGCGCGATCACCGCTTTCACGCGCAGCCTCTCGCAGAATCTGGTCGAGAAAGGCATCCGCGTGAACGCCGTCGCGCCGGGGCCGATCTGGACGCCGCTCAACCCGATGGGCGGCGCCAGCCCCGAGAAACTCGAGAATTTCGGTGAGGACACACCGATGGGCCGTCCTGGACAGCCCAACGAAGTCGCCCCGGCCTTTCTGTTCCTTGCCTGCGAAGATGCCAGCTACATGTCGGGCCAGGTGCTCCACCCGAACGGCGGCACGATCGTCAATGGCTGAGCCGATCGGGACTTAAATTGACCAAGTTGACCGAAGCGCGATTCATCTCGCAACATTCTTTCGCGTAAATGACGATGGCAAAGAGCGGCTGGCGGCATCCAGCCGCTCTATTGCATCAGGCGAAATCCAACATTGCAAGCCGCTTGCGTCAGGCCGGCGCGATGGCCCCGATCAGTCCGACCGGCGCCTCCTCGCCGCGCGAGTAGGTGCCGGTGAGCAGCCCCGCGGCGAGCACTCGCCCGGCCATCGCCTTGACGATCGCGCCGCGGCCGGGTGTCTCGCCGGCATCGGGACCGGCGCCCAACGCGAACAGCTGGAACGCGTAATGGTGTTCCCCATGCCCGGTCGGCGGATCGGGCGGCAGCCAGCCCTCGCCGAGATAGGAATTGCGGCCGACATCGCTGCCGTCGGCGCTGCCCGCGCTATCGGCACGGATCGCACCTTCGTCGAGCTGACCGTCGGTCGGCGGTAGGTCCCAGACCAAAGCGTGCACCAGCGGCGCCGGCGCCGGCGCATCGGGATCCTCGACGATCAGCGCCAGCCGCTCGGTCCCTTCGGGAATCTCGGTCCAGAACAAAGGCGGCGAGATGCCCGCGCCATCGGCGGTGAAGCGCTCGGGCAGCCGCGCGCCATTGGCGAAGGCGGGGCTGGCGAGGCGGAGCGCAGCGAACGAACCCAGGTCCGGCTGCGCGATCACCAATTTGTCCGAGCCTGCGCGCAACCCCTTGAGCGCGCTGCCCAGCCAATGGGGAACATGTTCGAGCATCACTCTCTCCTGTCGGTTCAAAGCGCCTAACGATCGAACCGGCGAGAGCTATCCGCTGAGCGCTGGCGCGGCATGGCGCTATCGGCTAGCGCAAGCGCCATGAGCGCACCCCATATCGTCGCCCTGGGCGGAACGCTGCGGCCCGAATCGGCAACCGGAAGGTTGCTTGCCAGCGCACTGGATCTCGCCGCGGCGCGCGGCGCGCGCGTCACGCTGCTGACCGGCGAAGACATCGCCTTCCCGCATTACGAGCCCGGCAATGCCGAGGGCAATGCCGCGATCGGACGCTATCTCGAAGCGCTGCGCAGCGCCGACGCGGTGATCGTCGGATCGCCCGGCTATCACGGCACGCTCTCCGGCCTGGTCAAGACCGCGCTCGATTATGTCGAGCAATTACGCACCGACGAGCGCGTCTATCTGGATGGGCTGCCGGTCGGTCTGGTCGCCACCGCGGCGGGCTGGCAGGCGGCAGTGTCGACGTTGCAGGCGCTGCGCACGATCACGCATTCGCTGCGCGGCTGGCCGACGCCGATGGGGCTCGCGATCAACACCGCCGAGCCCGGCGACGCGGTCGCGAAGAGCCGGCCGCAGATGGAAGTGATGATCGACCAGATCTTCGGCTTCCTGCGCCGCTGATCGTCCGGCTTAACGCTTTCGAGAGGGCTTGTGCGTTAGCCCCACGCTTTCAGACCGGGGGGTTTTGAACGCGAATGAAGCAGCCGAGCCAGGCATTTGCCGGCGCGCGCCGCAAGGCAGTGCGCACGGTTCTCGCGGCAGGCAGCTGCCGGGCGAGCCTGAACGAGATCGCCCAGCGTCTGGGCAATCTCGGCTATCTCGTCGTGCTCAGCGATTCGACGTGCCAGGCACTCGACCTCGTCTCGGCGCGCGGCTTCGATCTCGTGCTCATTGACGCGCTCCGCCCCGCGAGCGGCGCGGTCCACTTGCTCAACGAGATCCGCGGATCGCGCGACACCGCCGATCTGCCGGTGATCGTGCTCGGCGAAAAGGACTGCGCGCTCGACGCCTTCGCCGCCGGCGCCGACGATTGGCTGGCCAAGCCCGCGCCCTTCGCGGTGCTCGCCGCGCGGATCGAGCGCGCGCTCGCGCATGCCGGCCGGGTCGAGGAACTCAAGCGCGCCAACCTCGCGCTCGACGCACGGATCGCCGCGCGCGCGATCGAGCTCGGCGAGACGCAGACCGAGCTCGCCGCCGCCCGCGCCGATCGCCTGCGGCTGCTCGGCACGATCCGCGAGCTCAACGACCAGCTCACCGGCCGGCGCAACGCGGCTTAGCGCTCGAACCAATGCCGGCGGATGAAATAGGCCGCGATCGCCACCGCCATCACTACGCACAGCCAGAACACCCCCCAGAACGCCCAGGGCTCGTGCGCGAAGGGAATCCCCGCGACGTTCATGCCGAGCAGCCCAGTGATGAAGGTCAGCGGCAGGAACACCATCGCGACCACCGCGATGATCAGCGATCTTTGGTCGATCTGCTCGGCGCGCAGGTCGGTAAGTGTCTCGTGGGTCAGCGCCGCGCGCTCGCGGATGCTCTCGAGCTCCTCCGCCATCCGCGCCGCGCGGTCCGCCGCCGCGGCAAGGTGCAGCCGGTCGTCGTCGCGGAGCCAGTCGCCGGGGATCGCGGCGAGCTTCTCGAGCGCGGTGCGTTGCGGGAACAGGAAGCGGCGATAGCCGATCGCCTGGCTGCGCGTGCGGTTGACCACGCGGCGCAGCTGAAAGGCGTGACCCGTGGCGATCTGCTCCTCGCAATCGTCGAGCGAATCGCCGAGATCGGCGACGACCGGATCGAGCTCCTCGGTGATCGCCTGGGCGAGCGCGGCGATAAGGTCGCCCGGATCGAGGATCTTGCCCGCAGCTACGAGCTCGCGAACCGGTTGCAGCGCGTTCAATGCCTTGCGGGTGACCGAGAAGACGCAGCCGCCCAGCGCATAGATGCGGATCGAGGCGAGCGGATCCGAGGCGGCGAGTTCCTCGGAGGAAAGCCCGCGCAGGTTGATCACCGCGCCGTCGCCTACCGGATCGCAACGCGGCCGCGTCTCCGCGGCGGTCAGCGCCTCGACGACATAGGGCGACAGCCCCGCCTCGCCGTCCAGCCACGCCTTGGCGCGCTCGTCATTGGTGGTGAGATGCGTCCAGACCAGGTCGGCGCGTATTCCGAGCGCCTGCTTGAGCGGCGGCGACTCGACCTGACCGTCGCGCACGACATAAGCAAAACCGCTCATCGCGCCATCTCGACATAGACCGACAGGCCGGCATCGGGCGCGTCCGGAGCCGCTTCGCAGGCAATCCGCGCCGCATCGGCGCGTGCGCGGTCGAGGATCGAGGCGGGCACGTCCCGGTGATGGAAGACCCGGTCGGCCTGCGCAAGCGCGCGTGCCTGGCGCAAGGTCAAGTCGTCGGGATCGGCGGAGGCCAGCCGGAAATGGACCAGGCCTTGGGCCGGCGCTTCCGCATCGGCGAGCCAGCGCGTGACCGCGCCTTCATCATGCTCGGCAAGCGGATCGAGCGGCCCGGCCATCGCCGCGCCGAGCGCACGGCGGCGGGCGCCCGCATCGGGCCAGCGGTCGCGGATCGCCGGCCGCGCCGCCGCGAGCGCCCGCGCCAGAGCGCCGAGCGAGGCCGGCAGCACGCCTTCGAGCCGCTGACGCAACGCCGCCGCGAGCCCCGCCGAAACGCCGCCGGTGCCGATCGCGACCAGCACCGGATCGCGGTCGACGATCGCCGGCAGAGTGAAGTCGCACAGATCCGCCCGGTCGACGGCGTTGACCAGCACGCCGCGGGCGCGCAGCCGCGCGACGATCGGCGCCGGGTCCTCGGCGGCGACGATCGCCAGCGCCGCCGCTTCGCCCTCGTCGACGATCTGCGCACCACCCCGCTCAAGCAGCCGCCGCTTGGCGTCCGCCGCCTCGCCCTCGCCGATCAGGATCACCGGCCGCCCCGCCAGCTTCACGAAGATCGGCAGGGCGGCGAGGCTCATTTCAGCCAGTCCGGAACATGTTCCTCGGCCATGATCGCCTCGGCCGAGATGCGTCCGGCGACGACTTCGAAGCGATCACCCGAGACGAGCACTTCGGGGACGAGCGGGCGGCTGTTGTACGTGCTCGCCATCGTCGCGCCATATGCGCCGGCGCTGCGCAGGATCGCGAGGTCGCCCGATTGGACCGTGTCGATCGTGCGCGCCTTGGCAAAGACGTCGCTGCTCTCGCACACCGGGCCGGCGACATTGGCGACGAAGGTCTCGCCGCGCGGCCGCACCGCCTCGAAATCGTGCCAGGCATCGTACATCGCGACGCGCGCGAGATCGTTCATCGCCGCATCGACGATCACCCAGGGATGGACCGCCCCCGGCTTGACCCACAAAACTTCGGTGAGCAGCACCCCGGCATTGGCCGAGATCACGCGGCCGGGCTCGAACATCAATTCGACGTCCCAATCGCGGGTGACGCGCGCGACCATTTCGCCGAAATCGGCGGGCGACGGCGGATTGTCGTCCTTGCGATAGCGCACGCCCAGCCCGCCGCCGAGATCGACATGGGTGATCGTGTGCCCCGCGGCGCGCAGGTCGGCGACGAGCGTACCGACACGCTCGAACGCGCGCTCGAGCGGCGCGAGGCTCTGGAGCTGGCTGCCGATATGTACCGCGACGCCGCGCAGGTTTAGCCCGGGCAGCGGCGCAAGCCGATCGAAGATCGCCGGCGCCTCGTCGATCGGCAGGCCGAACTTGTTTTCGGCGCGGCCGGTCGAGATCTTCTCGTGGGTGCCCGCATCGACGTCGGGATTGACCCGCAGCGTCGCGGGCGCGCGCAGGCCCTTCGCCGCGGCGATCTCGGAGAGAACGATGCCTTCTTCGACGAGCTCCAAGTTGAATTGCCCGATGCCGACATCGAGCGCCTGTTCGAGCTCGGCGCGGGTCTTGCCGACGCCCGAGAAGACGACGTCCTTCGCCGCCATCCCCGCCGCCAGCGCGCGCGCGAGCTCGCCCCCCGAGACGACATCGGCGCCGAAGCCTTCATTGGCGAGCAGCCGCAGCACGGCGAGGTTGGGGTTGGCCTTGATCGCGAAGGCGAGGTGCTTGCGCTCGATGCCGGCCAGGCCGTCGCGAAAGGCACGGGCGTGGCGCTGGAAGGTTGCGGCCGAATAGACGTAGACGGGGGTACCGACTTCCGCCGCGATGCGTGCCAACGGCACATCCTCGACGTGCAGTTCGCCGTCGATCAGAGTAAAATGGTCCATGGAATTCCGGTCAATTGGGTGGCGGCAAGTCGAACTTGTCGGTGCGCCGCCTGTCGGTGCTTTCGATGAGGTCGTCGCTGCGCGCCGGGCGCGTCTGCACCGGCGGTTTGAGCAGGTCCTCGGGCGTGGGTGTCGCGGTCGCGCCATAAGGCGCGGGGGGCAGCGACGCGCCCTCCGCCGGTTTGAGACCTTCGCGCGCGCCGCAGCCGGCCAGCGCCAGCGAAGCGGTGAGCAGCAACAGCAGCCCGCGCATCATCGTCCTTCCTCCTCGCGGCCCCGACGGGCCGCCGCAATCGCCGCGCGCACCCGCGCCGGCGCCGTACCGCCGAAACTCGTCCGGCTGTTGACCGACGCATCGACGCTAAGCACGCCATATACGCGATCGTCGATCCGCGCGTCGATTTCCTTGAACGCATCAATCGATAACTGATCGAGCCGGATGCCTTGCGCCTCTGCCGCCGCGACCGCGCGCCCGGTGATGTGGTGCGCCTCGCGGAACGGCACCCCGGCCTCGCGGACCAGCCAATCGGCCAGGTCGGTCGCGGTGGCAAAGCCCGATTCGGCAAGTGCGCGCATGCGATCGGTACGGAAGGTCGCGCTTTCGACCATCCCGGTCATCGCGGCGATGCACAACTCCAGCAGGTCGTGCGCCTCGAACACCGGCGGCTTGTCGTCCTGCATGTCCTTCGAATAAGCGAGCGGCAGCCCCTTCATCGTCATCATCAGGCTGACCAGCGCGCCGGTGATCCGCCCGCTATGCCCGCGCACCAGCTCGGCGGCGTCGGGGTTGCGCTTTTGCGGCATGATCGAACTACCGGTCGACCATTGATCACTCAAGCTGACGAAGCCGAAGGGCTGGCTCGCCCAGATCACGAATTCCTCGGCGAGGCGGCTCAAGTGCAGGCTGCACTGCGCCGCCGCGGTGAGATATTCGAGCGCGAAGTCGCGGTCGGACACCGAATCGAGCGAATTGCGCGTCGGCCCGTCAAAGCCGAGCGCCGCCGCGGTCGCCTCGCGGTCGAGCGGAAAGCCGGTGCCGGCGAGCGCGGCCGAGCCGAGCGGGCACAGGTTCATCCGCGCCCGCGCATCAGCCAGGCGCGAGCGGTCGCGCGCGATCATCTCGAAATAGGCCATCAAATGATGGCCGAGAGTCACTGGCTGCGCGCTCTGGAGGTGGGTGAAGCCGGGCATCACGCTGTCGGCATGTTCCTCGGCGCGCGCGAGCAGCGCATCCTGCAGGCCGCCCAACGCCGCCTCGGCCTGGTCGATCGCGTCGCGGACCCAGAGGCGGAAGTCGGTCGCGACCTGGTCGTTGCGCGAGCGCGCGGTGTGGAGCCGGCCGGCCGAAGGCCCGATCCGGTCCGCCAGCCGCGCCTCAGCGAGCATGTGAATGTCCTCGAGCGCGAGATCGTCGGGAACGCCCTCGGCCTCGAACTCGGCGGCGACCGCGGCGAGCCCCTCGGCGATGCGCGCGGCATCCTCAGGCGAGACGATGCCCTGCTGGCCGAGCATTGCGACATGCGCCTGGCTCCCGCGCAGATCCTGCCGCCACATCCGCTTGTCGAACGGAATCGAGGCGTTTATCTCGCGCATGACCGCGGACGGGCCTTCGGCGAAGCGCCCGCCCCACATCGCATTGGAGCTATGCTTGCGCTCGACTATCGCGCTTCTCCTCGTCGCTACAGGCCTGATCGGCGGCTGCGATAGGCAATCCGGGCCGACGCAGCAAGCCGAGGGCGCGAATGTCGTCGCGGCGGCGCCGGCTACTTCCACTACGCTCGATAAGCTCGACCGCAGCCATAAGGGCGAGGCCGCGCCGACCTTCCCCTTCGTCGACGCACGGGGCAAGCGCCACACGCTCGCCGATTTCCGCGGCAAGCCGGTGCTGCTCAACCTGTGGGCAACCTGGTGCGCACCCTGCGTCAAGGAAATGCCGACGCTCGACGCGCTGGCGGTGCGCGAGGGCGACAAGCTCCAATTGGTCACCGTCAGCCAGGATTTCGACGTGGCGACGGCGGCATCCTTCTTCGCCAAGAAGCAGTTCCGCAAGCTCCCCCTCTACGTCGATACCGACACCGCGTTCAGCACCGGGCTCGGCGTCAATCTGCCGACGACGATCCTCTACGATGCGGCAGGCCGCGAGGTTTGGCGCAAGCTGGGCGACACCGATTGGACCGGCGAGGCCGCGGCCAAGCTGATCGCCGAGGCGCGGCTACCATAGCGTCCCAGCGGTCAACCTTACGATAACGGCGACTATTTTCGCATTATCGCGCGGGCAGCCAACTCACATTGCTATAAGACCGGGAAGCGCCGTCTTCAGGGGGAACAGCGCGGTTTTCCTTCTGAGATATAGGCGAAAGCAATGCAAGGAATCCTCGGTCGCATCTCCATCTCCAGCAAGTTCTTGTCTTTGCTGGCACTTCTCGGGCTGGTTACGCTCGGCATCGCCCTCGCCAGCGCCTTCGCGCTCCGCACCAGCGGCGCCAGCTATTCCGACGTCATCGACAGCAAGTTGCCGATCACCACACGCTATGCCCGGCTCAACCGGCTGGCGGTCGAGATGGGCTATAACGGCTATCGCACCCTGGTGTACCCAGGCGGCTCGGCCGCGGGCCGGGCCTCGCTCGACGGCGTCGAAAAGGCGTTCCAGGCATCCGAGACCTTGCTCACCGACGTGAACAAGCTCGATACCGGCGCCACGGATCAGACCGCGCAGCTGCGCACCGAGATCGAAAGCATTCACGCCAAGACCGCCGAGGCCGCCAAGGAAGGCTTTGCGAACCAAGACGATGCCGCGCGTTCGGTCCTTCAGCAGGCAGACCAGGAAATCGACACCTTCGGTACGCAGATCCAGGCGCTCAACAAACAGCGTACCGACGAGGCGACGGCGCTCGCGGAGAATCTGACCGCACAATCCGACACGACCTCCTGGACACTGCTCGGGGTCAGCATCCTCGCCACCATCGCCGGAATCGCGACCGCGCTCGTCGTCTCGCGGCTGGGCATCACCGGGCCGATCCAGCTCCTTCAGAACACGATGGCCAAGCTCGCCGCCGGCGACAACAGCGTCGCGGTCGAGGGCACCGAGCGCCGCGACGAAGTCGGCCGCATGGCGAAGACCGTGCTCGTCTTCCGCGACGCCGCGGTCGAGAAGGAAAAGGCCGACGCCGCCAAGAAGATCGCCGACGCCGAGCAGCAGCGCGTCGTCGCGACGCTGGAGGCCAATCTCGGCAAGCTGGCGCAGGGCGACCTGACCAGCGAGATCGACGAGGTGTTCTCGCCCACCTACGAATCGGTCAAGGTCAACTTCAATGCCGCGGTCGCCGAGTTGCGCAGCCTGATCGGCACGGTGATGGAAAGCGCGGCGACGATCCGCACCGGCTCGGGCGAGATCGCCCAGGCGTCCGAGGATCTTGCGCGCCGCACCGAAGCGAACGCCGCGAGCCTCGAACAGACTTCGGCCGCAGTCACCCAGATGGACGGCCGCCTCAAGGCAACCGCCGGCGCGGCCAGCCGCACGGTCGAGCGGGCCGACGGCACGATCGGCACGGTCTCGGCCGGCCGCGCGATCGCCGACGAAGCCGTCCAGGCAATGGGCCGCGTCGCCGACGGCGCCAAGGGCATCGACAGCGTCATCGAAGGCTTGGACAAGATCGCCTTCCAGACGCGGGTTCTCGCGATGAATGCGGCGGTCGAAGCCGGGCGTGCGGGGGAAGCGGGTCGCGGCTTCGCGGTCGTCGCCGACCTCGTCTCGGCGCTGGCAATGCGCTCCGAAGAAGAAGCCGCTCGTGCCCGCGACCAGCTCACCGCCACCCAGACCGACATCGTCGCGGCAGTGGAGATGGTCAACAAGGTCGATGGCGCGCTGGCCGACATCTCGGGCGACGTCGGCGAGGTCCATGCGCTGCTTGGCCAGATGGCGAGCGACAACCAGGCCCAGTCGACCGCGATCACCGAGATCAGCATCGCGATCGGCACGATGGACCAGTCGACTCAGCAGAACGCCGCGATGGTCGAGCAGACCTCGGCCGCTGCACGCAACCTGTCGGGCGAAGTCGCCGCGCTCAGCGAGCAGGCGTCGCGGTTCAACGTCGGCGCCGGCACCCGGTCCGCACCGGCCCGGGCCACCTCGCGCGCGAAGGCCAGCGGCTATGCTTCGCCGGTCAAGGCGCTGCCAGTGGCGGCAATGTCCGCTGCTGGCGGGGACGACTGGGCAGCGTTCTAAGCCGCGCCGACACCGGCCAGGGGGTGGCGGGACACGCTCTCGCCCCCCTGCAGCTCATGATGTGGCGGCCGGTCGCTATTTCCCCGCGCGCACCGCGCTGATCGTCCTGCCGGTCCATCGCCGGATCGCCCGGCGGAGGTTCGCGCTGTCGCTGAAGCCGACTTTCCACGCGACGTCGTCGACGCTCATCCGGGTCGTCTGGAGATATTCGATCGCAAGCTTGCGGCGGACATCGTCGACGATCGCGCCATAGCTCGAATCCTCGGCCGCAAGGCGGCGGCGGAGCGTGCGCTGCTGAAGTCCCAATTGCGCAGCGGCCGCCACCATCGACGGAAACTCGCTCGGTGCGTTCAGCAGCAATTGATAGACCTCGCCCGACAGGCCCGACAAGATCCGCGACTGGCCGATCAGCCGTCGGGGAGCACAAGGGCTGATCGAGGCGCATTATTACCCCGACGACTATGACGGCATCCTCGTCGGCGCGCCGGTGATGAACCGCACCTGGGGACATGCGGCGGTGCTGTGGGACTATGCCGCGTCCCATCGCACGCCGGGCAGCTTCCTGTCCGACGCCAAGCTCAAGCTGCTCAACAAGGCCGCGATCGCGACCTGCTGGCGCCAGGGTCACGGGCTGGCGGGCGACCGATTCGTCTCCGATCCGATGCGTTGCAGCTTCGACCCGGCAACCGTCCAATGCGCAGCTGCGGCCTCCGACAACTGCCTGACCCAAGCCGAGGTCGCGACCGCCCGCGCTTTCTACTCGGGCCCGACCGACTGGACCGGCAAGCCGACCTATTTCGGCTGGCTTCCCGGCAGCGAAATGCCCGACACCTTCGGTTGGGCCTTCCTGCAAAAGCCGGTCGGCGATCAGCCACCGTTCGGCGCGCTGTTCAAATGGGTGCTGGGCGCCGATTGGAACTGGAAGACCTTCGATTTCGATCGCGACATGCCCTTGGTCAACGCCCGGCTGGACGCGCTCGTCAACGATGCGACGCGCGGCAGCCTCGCCGATTTCGCCGCGCGCGGGAGCAAGCTGATCGTCTTTCACGGCCTTGCCGACACGCTGGTCGCGCCGGGCCAGTCGGTCGCGTTCTTTGACCGCCATGCGGCGCAGATTGGCGGCGATGCTAAGGCTAGCCGATAGCGCTCGGCTGTTCCCGGCGCCGGGC
This sequence comes from Sphingomonas sp. FW306-1B-B10E, assembly GCF_058782005.1. Classification (NCBI taxonomy): domain Bacteria; kingdom Pseudomonadati; phylum Pseudomonadota; class Alphaproteobacteria; order Sphingomonadales; family Sphingomonadaceae; genus Sphingomonas; species Sphingomonas sp. FW306-1B-B10E. Next base: position 25,067 of record NZ_JBYSXG010000042.1, on the reverse strand, counting down.
ATGATGCATTGCGGCGGCGGCACCGGCCCCGGCGCGTTCAACGCCACCCTGGGCATCCCGCCCCACCCGCCGTCGGACGACGCGAAGCACGATATTTTCTCCGCCCTCATCGCCTGGCGCGAAGAGGGCGAGGCACCCGATCGCATCATCGCCACGCGATTCGCGAGCGACGACGCCGGCAAGATCGATAAGCAACGGCCGCTCTGTCCCTATCCGCGAAAGGCTGTCTATCGGGGGACCGGCTCGACGCTGTCTGCCGTCACTTTCCGCTGCGACGGCCCGACAGTCGCCCAACCGTGACCGCGACCGCCCAACGCAGGCGACATGGCGGCTCGCGGGCGATCATTCCATAATTCAGGCGATGACGACCCAGGCCGCGCCGAGCCCGGCGCAGACGAACAGGACCGGTATCATTCCGATCTTGAAGCGGAAGACGGCGACCGCCGCCCCGACGGCGAGCAGGAGCGCGGGCAGATTGAGCGAAGCGAGGGCCGGAATATCGAATCCCGCATTGCCGATCGCAACGCGTCGGACTTCGCCGAACAGCGTATGAATCGCAAACCAGATGGCGAGGTTCAGGATCACCCCCACCACCGCAGCCGTGATCGCGCCCAGCGCGGCCGAAAGCGCGCGGTTGCCGCGCAGTCGCTCGACGAACGGAGCGCCGGCAAATATCCAGAGATAGCAGGGCATGAAGGTCACCCAGGTGGTCAGGATCGCACCCAGGGTCGCGGCGAAGAGCGGTGACAGCGAGCCTGAATCGCGGAATGCGGCAAGAAACCCGACGAACTGCGTCACCATGATCAACGGTCCGGGCGTCGTCTCGGCGAGCCCGAGCCCATCGAGCATCTCGCCGGGCGTGACCCAGTGATAGGTGCCGACCGCTTCCTGCGCGACATAAGCGAGCACCGCATAGGCGCCCCCGAACGTCACGACCGCCATTCGGCCGAAGAAGCTGGCGATCTGCGAGAAGACATTGTCCGGGCCGGCGAGCACGAACAGCAATGCGACCGGGGAAATCCAGAGGAAAAGAAACAGACCCGCGATCTTGAGCGACCAGCCGAGATCGGGCCGCGCATGCTCGGGTAGCTCCTCACCAAGCGCGGTATCGCGGTCGTGCACGATATCGCCACCGGATGCCCCATGACCGCCGCCGCCCCTGAACGCCGAGATGCCCGCGCGTCCGCCGACATAGCCGGTGAGCGCGGCGAGAAACACGATCAGCGGGAATGGCGCGTTGAGGAAGAAGATCGCGCCGAACGCAGCCGCAGCGATGCCCCGCATGACCATATTCCTGAGCGCGCGTGCACCGATGCGGACCACGGCCTGAATCACCACCGCGAGCACTGCCGCCTTGAGGCCGAAGAACAAGCCTTGAACCAGCGGGGCATTGCCCAGCAGCACGTAAATGTAGCTGAGCGCCAGAATCGCCAGAAAGCCCGGAAGAACGAACAATGCGCCGGCGACGAGCCCGCCCTTGGTCTTGTGAAGAAGCCAGCCGATATAGGCGGCCAGCTGCTGCGCCTCGGGGCCCGGCAGCAGCATGCAATAGTTGAGCGCATGGAGAAAACGCTCCTCGCCGATCCAGCGCTTCTCGTCGACGAGGATACGGTGCATCACGGCGATCTGTCCGGCCGGCCCCCCGAAGCTCAGCGCCGCGATCCGCGCCCAGACCTTCACCGCCTCGCCGAAAGAGACGCCATGATCGCGCGGTGCTGTGGGCACGCCCGCGGCGGCGACACTAATGTTCATCGCTCGGCCCTTCGATTGGCGAAGAAGGCGTAGAACTGGTCGAGCGCGTCGCTCGCGCGCGCAATGCGCTCTAGATCGTCGTCGGAGGAGGCGCAGACCCCGGACAGCATCGCGCCGACACCTGCGGTCTCGGGGCGGGCGAACTTGCCGTCGCCGATGTCGAGCTCGTGGATGATCTCGCCCATCGCGGCGAGCCCGGAATCGCCGGCGAGGCCTGCACGGAGCAGGATCGTCTCGAAGCTGCAGCGGTCCTCTTCGTGCGTGAACTCGGCATCGGCCATGTCGAAGCGGAGCTCGCCGGGCCCTGGCATGTGCGCCTTCGCATCGACGAAGCGAAACGCCGCCTGCGGGTCGACGAAGCGGCGGATGAGCCAGGCGCAGGCGATGCGATCGACATGCACGCCGCGTCGGGTGACCCAAATCTTGCCGAGAAGCTCGGCAGGCTCGACCGGCGCTGCCGGCGCATCGCGGCGGATATCGGGATGTCGGTAGCGCTGGCGGTCGAGCTCGGCGAGCGCCGCCTCGGCGTCCTGGCGCCCGTGCGCGCCGAAAAAGTCGAGCTTCCCAGCCTCCTCCATGCGCTTCTGCAGCCTCGCGATGTCCTGACCGCTGGCCGGGCCAGTGTCGAGCAGACGCCGCGCCGCCTCGGCGATCTCGGCATAGTCCGCGTCGCGCGCGGCATCGAACAGCGCGCGCACTTCGCCGTCGCTCTGGCCGGCAACCAACTGTCCCTCGAGAAGAATCGCCTCGCCGCCGCTTGCGACGATCTCCTCCAGAAGCGCACGAAACGCAGCCTCGCTCGCTTCGCCTCTCGGCAGGACATGCACCGCATTCTTGAGCGGCACCGCGCCCATCGCCTGCAATCTGCGCCAGATCTTCACGCGCAAATAAGGCGGCCTGGCCGGAAGCTGGTGGAGAAGCGAGAGCCACTGAGCCGAATTAGTCGTCATTGGTGCATATGTATCATCTCCTACAAATTAATGAAACACCTATATCTTTAGCCAGAAACGTGGATCGCATGTGGCGGCCGCTCGGTCAGCGCGGCGCCTTTGGCAGCGCAAAAACGAAGAGCGTCCCCGCACCTTTGGTCGTCACCTTTTTTAGGTCTGCGGTCATGTTGCCCCAGCCCTTGGCGGCAGTGGGATCGCGCGGATCGAGGTCGTGCGACACCATCGCGCCGATCCACCCGCCGATTCCGGAGATGATCGCGACATATTCGCGCCCGTCCGGACCCTTGAATACCGTCGGCTGGCCGATGATCCCCGAGCCGGTCTGGAATTGCCAGAGCAGCTTCCCGGTATCGGCGTCGACCGCTTTGAACCAGCCCTCGAGATTGCCGTAGAAGACAATCCCCGATGCGGTCACCGCCGCGCCGCTCCACACCGGCCAGCGCTCCTTGATCGTCCACGCCTTGCGCCGGTTGACCGGATCCCAGGCCATGAACTCGCCGGCATTGCCGCCCGGCCCCGGGAAAAAGCGCGGGGTCACGCCGATATAGGGCGTGCCGCGGATATAGTTGGCCTTGCCGAGCAGCCAGTCCATGCAGAGATTGTTGTGCGGCACATAGAGCCAGCCCGTCGTCTTGCTGAACGCGCTCGGGCTCCAGTCCTTGGCGCCGGGCGCGTTGGGGCACACGTTGCGGACGATCTTGCCGGGCTGCGGGATCATCTCGGGCTTGTGGCGCAACCGCCCGGTCTTGAGGTCGACGCCGTCCGAGACGGTGTTGGCGACATATTGGTCGGCCGCGAGCACTTCGCCGCTGGTCCGGTCGAGCACGTACATATAGCCGTTGCGCTCGGGGCGAATGATCACCTTGCGGACCTTGCCCTGCCAGGGAAGGTCGAGGACGATATTCTCGTTGACGCCCGAATGGTCCCACAGATCGTGCGGGCTGTATTGATACGCCCAATGCGCCTTGCCGGTCGCGGGATCGCGCGCGAATACGGCGTCAGTCCACAAATTGTCGCCGGGGCGGACGGCGTGGTTCCAGGGCGACGGGTTCGACGTTCCGTGGAAGATCAAATTTTGCTCGGGATCGTAGCTGATCCAGCCCCAGGTGCCGCCGCCGCCGATCTTCCAGCTGTCGCCCGGCCAGCTCTTCGTGCCGAGATCGGCGCCCTTATATTGCGGGTAGAAGGGCTTGAACACGGCCGGATCGATCAGCACGTCCTTGTCGGGACCCGTCGCGAAGGCCTTCCACACGATCGCGCCGCTGCCGGCATCGAGCGCCGCCACGCCGCCGCGCGCGCCGAATTCGGCCCCCGAATTGCCGACGATCACCTTGTCGCCCACGACGAAGGGCGCCATCGTCATCGTCTCGCCCTTGGTATAGTCCCAGACGCGCGTCTTCCATTTGAGCGCACCGGTCTTCGCGTCGACCGCGAGCGTGTGCGAATCGAGCGAATTGAAGAAGACCGTGCCGTTTGCATAGGTCGGCCCGCGATTGACGCCGTCGCAGCAAGCCTCGCCCTGCGACGCCGAATCAGCCATCGCATTGAGCTTCCACTTCACCACGGGCCCCGGACTGGTCGGGTTGGCGGCTTTGGTCAGGTCGATCGCATAAAGCGTGTTAGGATAGGGGGTGACGAGGTAGAGCGTATCGCCGACCACGATCGGCGCGGATTCCTGACCCTGGGTCGTTCCGGAGGTGAAGCTGAGTGCGAGCTGAAGCTGGCCGACATTGTCCTTGTTGATCTGGGTAAGCCCACTGAAGCGCGTATTGGCATAGTCCTTCGCGGGGATTGTCCATTGGCCATCGTCTTGCGGCGACGCCGCTGCTGGCGCGACCGCACGTCCTGCGGAAAGCGCCTTGGTTTCGGTTTCAGATCCGGGGGCGGCTGCATCGGCGCGCCCTGTCGAGGTGCTGCGGTCGCATGCGGCCAGGAGCGCCAGACTCATCATCGCGCTCGCTCTCACCAACATAGGTTAAGCCCTTCTGAAAGCTGACTTTTGCGATGAAACTTTCGGAGTGCTGCAAAGTTTCACCGATGGAATGATGACGTGAGGGGATGATGCGGCTTTCGGCGTTGCTGCTCTGTGCGCTCCTTGCGGGCTGCCACCGCGAGACGCGCGAGACGAACCCCCCGGTCCCCTTCAGTCAGGCCGAGCTCGCCACCACCACGACGGTGGTCGCGGGCGGCACCACGCCGGCCAAGCCCGACCCGCGGATCGAGAAGTTCGAGAAGAGCGCCTGGCACGTCAGCGAAGGACAGCGGCTCTACACTGAATTCAACTGCGTCGAATGCCATGCGCATGGCGGCGGTGGGATCGGCGTGCCGCTGATCGACGACCAATGGATCTATGGCTCATCGAGCCCGCAGATCGTCGCGACGCTGATCCAGGGACGGCCCAACGGCATGCCAAGCTATCGCAAGCTGCTCACCGAGGAGCAGATGTGGCAGCTCGCCGCTTATGTCCGCTCGATGGCCGGCCAGGCGCCCAAGGACGTCCCGCCGAGCCGCGGCGACACCGCCGCCAACACCGCACCGATCACGCTGGAGAATGCTAGGCCACAGCGCGACACCAATGCGGATGCGGGAAGCCGGTGAGCGCGATTCAATCCGCATTGCACCCGGCGGGCGACCATGCCGCGATCACCGCGCGGCTGTTCGAGATCTTTCTCGGCGTGACCGGCTTCTTCTTCCTGCTCGTATTGCTCTTTCTCGGCTGGGCGATCTTGCGGCGCGACCGCGGCACCGACAGCGACCGGCGGCTGCGCGTGACCGTCGCCGCCTGGGCGATGCTGATCACCGTCGGGCTGTTCGGACTGACCATCGCCAGCTACGCGAGCGACCGGGGCCTGTTCTTTGCCGGCGCCGGGCAGAAGCCGCTCCACATCCAGGTGACGGCGCGGCAATGGTGGTGGGAAGTCGAATATACCGGCACCGATCAGTCGCGGAACATCACCACCGCCAACGAGATCCATCTGCCGCTCGGCCGCCCGGTGCAGATCGAGCTGCGCGCCGACGATGTGATTCACTCACTGTGGATCCCCAACCTCGCCGGCAAGCAGGACCTGATCCCCGGGCGCAGCGCCGATCTCCAGCTGCTGCCGCGTCAGCTCGGCCATTTCCGTGCGCAATGCGCCGAATTCTGCGGGCTGCAGCATGCGCATATGGCGCTCGACGCCGTCGTCGAGACGCCCCAGGCCTTCGCCGCCTGGGAGGCCAAATCGTCGCAACCGGCGCCCTTGCCGCAGAACGACGCGCAGAGGCGCGGCTTCCAGATCGTCACCGGGCGCCAATGCGCGGCGTGCCACGCGATCACCGGCACCGATGCCTATGGCTCGGTCGGCCCCGATCTCACTCGGGTCGCCAGCCGCGCCACGCTCGCCGCCGGCGAATTGCCCGACACGCATGCGTGGCTCGACAAATGGATCGCCGATCCGCAGGCGATCAAGCCCGGCAACCGCATGCCCAGGATCCCGCTGACGCCGCAGGAACGCGCCGACGTCGTCGCCTATCTCGAGATGCTCAAATGAGCCGTCTCGACGGGCCGGACTTCACGGGCGAGGCATTGCACAAGGCGCTCGAGAAGACCTGGTCCGATGTACCGGGCTTCTGGGGCTGGCTGACCACCGTCGACCACAAGCGCGTAGGCCGCCGCTACATCGCCACGGCCTTCGTCTTCCTCGCGCTCGGCGGCGTGCTCGCTTTGCTGATGCGCACCCAGCTCGCCCGGCCGGAAAGCGGGCTGATCAGCGCCGATCGCTACAACCAGATCTTCTCGATGCACGGCACGACGATGATGTTCCTGTTCGCCGTGCCGGTGATGGAGGCGATGGCGGTCTATCTGATCCCGCTGATGATGGGCACGCGGCAGATCGCCTTTCCGCGACTCAATGCCTTCAGCTACTGGATCTATCTGTTCGGCGGCGTCTTTTTGTGGATCGCCTTCCTGCTCAATATCGGCCCCGAAGCGGGCTGGTTCTCCTATGTGCCCCTCGCCGGCCCCGAATATTCTCCGGGCAAGCGCACCGATGTCTGGGCGCAGCTGATCACCTTCACCGAAGTCGCGGCGCTCGCTGGCGCGGTCGAGCTGATCACGACGATCCTCAAGCAGCGCGCGCCGGGCATGTCGCTCAACCGCATGCCGCTCTTCGCCTGGTCGATCCTGGTGACCAGCTTCATGATCGTCTTCGCAATGCCCGCGGTGATGCTCGCATCGTCGTTCCTGATCTCGGACCGGTTGGTGGCGACGCAATTCTACAATCCCACCGAGGGGGGCGATGCGCTGCTCTGGCAGCACCTCTTCTGGTTCTTCGGGCATCCCGAGGTCTACATCATCTTCATCCCCGCGGTCGGCTTCGTCAGTCAGATCACCGAGACGTTCAGCCGGCGCGAAGTGTTTGGCTATCCGCTGATGGTGCTGGCAGTAGTGTCGATCGGGCTGCTCGCCTTCGGCCTCTGGGTCCATCACATGTTCGCGACCGGGCTGCCGCGGATCGGCTACAGCTTCTACACCGCGGCGAGCATGATGATCGCGTTGCCCGGCGGTGTGCAGATATTCTGCTGGATCGCGACGATCTGGAGCGGGCGGCCGCGTTGGGAGACCCCGCTCTGGTGGGTCGTCGCGTTCATCGTCACTTTCGTGATGGGCGGCCTCACCGGGATGATGGTGGCGAGCGTCCCGCTCGACCTCCAGCTCCACGACAGCTATTTCGTCGTCGCGCATTTCCATTATGTGCTGATCGGCGGCGCAGTATTCCCGCTGCTCGGCGCGGTGACCTATTGGTTTCCCAAGTTCAGCGGGCGGATGATGGCCGAGCCGCTCGGCAAGTGGAACGTGGTCTTCGCATTCCTCGCCTTCCACCTCACTTTCTTTCCGATGCACCTGACCGGGCTGCTCGGCATGCCGCGACGCGTCTACACTTATCCGCACGGGCTCGGCTGGGACACGCTCAATCTCGTCTCGAGCATCGGCGCCTTCCTGTTCGCGGCATCGGTGCTGCTGTTCCTCGGCAATGTCTTCTGGAGCCTCCGCAAAGGTGTCGCGGCGGGTCCCAATCCCTGGGATGCGCCAAGCCTCGAATGGAAGCCGAGTTCGCCCCCGCCCTGCTATAATTTCGACCATATCCCGGTGGTCGACAGCCGTACCCCGCTCTGGGACGCAGGGCGCCCGGTGATTCCCGGGCTCAGGACCGACAAGCGCGAGTTGCTCGTCACTACCGCGGTCGACGCGCTGCCGGATCTGCGCGACGCCAGCGCGCCGCCCAATGGCTGGCCGTTCTTTGCGGCGATCGCGACGACGATCGCCTTTGTCGGCTCGATCTTCACGCCCTGGGCGGTGATCTGGGGCGGGCTGCTGATGGCGGTGCCGCTGATACTGTGGTTCTGGCCGCACGATCCGCTCGAGCCCAAGCCGGAGCAAGGTGATGAGTGAGACACGCTTCGTCGGCGATGCTTCATGCCTGCCCAACCACGGCTTCGGCGCACGCAGCACGACCTGGTGGGGCGTGGTCGGCTTCATGACGATCGAGGGCGCCGCCTTCGCGCTCGGCTTTGCCGCCTATTTCTTCCTGATGGCGCAGGAACGGCAGTGGCCGGCGAGCGCACCGCCGCCCGACCTGCTCTGGAGCACCGCGACGCTGCTGCTGCTTCTCCTGTCCGAGATTCCGAATATCTGGGTCAAGCGCGCCGCCGAGGCCGAGGATCTGCGCCGCGTGCGCATCGGCCTGGTCATCATGAGCATCCTGCCGCTCGCGGTCTTCGTGACGCGCGGGCTCGAATATGACCATCTCAACATCGGCTGGGACCGCAATGCCTATGGCTCGATCACCTGGGCGCTGCTGCTCATGCACACCGTCCATTTGGTCACCGACTGGGTCGATACGCTGGTGCTCGCAGTGTTGATGCACACCGGTCACGGCAAGAAGGGACGACGCTTCGTCGATACCAGCGAGAATGCGCTCTACTGGCACTTCATCGTCGGCAGCTGGGTGCTGGTCTATGGCGTGATCTACTGGGTGCCGAGGCTCAGCCAATGAGGCGTTTGCGGCCCTGGGCCGGGTGGATCGGCGGGATCCTCGGCTGGATGCTGTCGGACCAGACCGGCTCGGACCTCGCCCAGTTCGACTGCACGCGCGCCCAGCCGCTGCCGATGCTGCTGATCGGCCTTGCCGGCGCACTGCTGGCGATCGGCGGCGGGCTGCTGTCGCTCGGCGTCTGGCGGATGCCGGGCGCCACCGATCAGCCTCATGCCGGCGCGCGACGGTTCGTCGCCGGAACCGGCATCCTCGCGGCAGGCATCTTCCTCCTCGCGATCCTGTTCCAGACGATGTCGGCGCTGATCATCCCGTCATGCCACGCCTGATCGTCGCCGCGTTGCTGCTGCTCCTGCCCGGCGCCGCGCTGGCCCATGGCGGATCGCATCCGCTCGAGTCCGGCGAGATCGGCTGGACGCTCGATCCCTGGATCACGGTGCCGCTGGCGGCGGCTCTGCTCCTCTACGCGGTCGGCTTTATCCGGCTCGGCGCACGGCGCAGCCTGTGGCGTGGCGCGGGGCTCTATGTCGCCGGCTGGCTGGTGCTGACGCTCGCACTGGTGTCGCCGCTGCACGAGGGGGGCGAGCGCAGCTTCACGCTCCACATGATCGAGCACGAGCTGATCATGCTCGTCGCGGCGCTGCTTCTGCCGCTGTCGCGGCCGCTGGGGGTGATGCTCTGGGCGTTTCCCCGTCCCGCCCGCCAGATGCTCGCCTTTCCGGGATTGTTGGCCCGGCTCAACACGCCCCTGCTGGCCACGACACTGCAGGCTGCGGCTTTGTGGGCATGGCACGCGCCGCCGCTGTTCAATCGCGCGCTCGGCCATCCGGCCTGGCATGTCGCGCAGCATCTCTCGTTCCTCGTCACTGCCCTGCTGTTCTGGTGGAGCGTGACCCAGACGCCCAATCGCGGGCTGGCGGCGCTGTGCCTGTTCGTGACCTCGATCGTCGGCGGCGCGCTCGGCGCGCTGATGGCACTGTCGTCGAGCCCCTGGTACGCCGGCTATGCCGCGATGGGGATGATGCCGTTCGGGCTGACTCCGCAAGAGGACCAGCAGCTCGCCGGCCTGATCATGTGGGTGCCCGGCGGGCTGGTGCATGCCGGAGCGGCGTTGCTGCTGCTCGCCCGCTATCTGACCAAATCGCCGCGCCTAGCCACGTAGCGGCAGGGTCTTTCCGGTCTCGCGATCCGCCGCGACGCGGTCAACTGGCCGCCGAGCGCGATTGAGAACAGCCCAAGTCCGAAACCCAGCTTCTTGTAATCCATGCGGAGATCCTCTCGGTCAGTCCCCGGCGACGCGGGCGAGCGGCATGGTCAGGCAATGGATGCCGCCGCCGCAGGCCGTGAATTCGGAGATGTCGACTGCAACCGGGTCGAAGCCGGCATCGGCGATCAGCCGGGCCACGCGGTCATGGCCGGCCGCCATCACGATCGTCCGGCCATCGATCGACAGGGTGTTGCAGCCCAGCCCGCGCGCTTCCTTGTAGCTGACCGGCAGCAGGCGAATGCCGTGCGCGGCCATCGCGCCGGGGAAGCCGTCGTCGAGCACGTCGGTGCAGGCGAGCGCCGTATGTGCGTCGAGCATGCAGAAGATCGTGTCGAGGTGCAGGAAATGCGGGTCGAACGGCACGATCAGCGCTTCCCAGCCGAAATCCGCGAACAGTCCCGCGAGCGCCGCTGCGCCGGCAGCATTTGTCCGCTCGCCCGAACAGCCGATCGCGACCAGCCCAGGTCGAACGACCGCGACGTCGCCGCCCTCGATGGTCCCTTCGGTGACTCGCAGCACCGGATGCGCGCCGAGCTTGGCCGCAGCCTCGAGCAGACAGTCCACTTCGGCGCGCCGATGCGGCAGCGCCGGATTGAGCGCCACCAGGCCCCAGGGCGTGGTCACCGCAACGTCGCGCGTGAAAGAAAGATCGGGCGCGCCTTCGACCGCGGGCACGAGATGGCAGCGCACGCCGTGCATCTCGAGCACCCGCTGCAGCGCCCGGTGCTGGCCGAGCGCGCCCAGCCGATCGGTCTCGAAGCCGTCGCGCAGGCTCTCGCGGGTGACCGAGCAGCAGGGGACCGGCGACAGGAATTCCGGGCGGGACAGCATCACGTCGGTGAGCCTGCGCGTCTCGCCCATGACTTGCCACGGCTGCAGTTCCACGAGCGCGGCACTGCCGCCCTGTTCGGAAAATTCGAGCTTCATGGGACCTCTTGCATAAGGCGTCGATCGGCGCGGATCGCGCCAGTGCGGAAGCATGACCGGCGAGGCGCGCTACTTCGCGTCAACGGAACCGGATGCCGGCTCGGCAACGTCGCGAAATGAGCGGCCCCGATCGGCCTGCACGGACACTAGCGGCTCTCGAGCCACTCGCGGACATCTTCCGCGCGATCGCCGACGGCATCGACGGCTTCCTGCAGCCGTTCGCGCGAGACGCCGAGCGAGCGGGTCCAGTCCTGCACTTCATAGTCTTCGTTCATGTTGATCCGGGCGCGATCCTGCCCCCCGACCTGCGTCTTGTCGTCCGCCACGCTACACCTCTCCACATTGCTTGACGACAACGGGCGAGAGGTGCCCGATTTCCTTCGATTGCGAAGTAAATCGTCTTAACGCACATCAATTGCAGCACTTTTTAACAGCGCCCGCGACCGCTTGGACGAACATCGGCGGGAGGCGCGAGAGCGATCGACGCCCGAAACACCGACTAGATCGGCATATCAACAAGGGCGCGCATCCGCGGATCGTCGTAACGACTGGCAAGTGCAAGCGCGAGGTCCCGGGGACCACACGCGTCTTCTATCTGACGGATTTCTCAAGGAAATCTGGATGCCCCGTGAGGATTCGAACCTCAATTGACGGAGTCAGAGTCCGTAGTCTTACCTTTAGACGACGGGGCAACAGGGCCGGCGAGATAGGGCGCGATCTCAGCGCTGTCAACGGCGCTTCTCGTGCGTGCCTTGCTCCGCCCGCGCGGCTGGGCTAGCCTCGTCGCCAAGCACCGGACGGCCGCATGTGGCCGAGACGGAACAGAATATAAGTGAGTGAGCCCGATGGGGGATGGCCCGGCCAGAGTGCCCCGCGGCCGGAGCGGCAGTTCCGCCCGGCCTGTACCGAAAATCCCGCCCGAGCGCGCGGCGCGCGCGCGCTGGCCCGAATCGCGCCATTTCGCGGCGCTCGATCTCGGCACCAACAATTGCCGGCTGCTGATCGCCCGGCCGCAAGGGAGCGGCTTCACGGTCATCGATGCCTTTTCGCGGATCGTCCGGCTGGGCGAGGGCCTCGCCACCACCGGCAAGCTCTCCGACGCCGCGATCGATCGCACCCTGGCCGCGCTGCGAATCTGCGCCGACAAGCTCAAGCGGCGTAACGTCGCGCTGGCGCGCTCGGTGGCAACCGAGGCGTGCCGCCAGGCGTCGAACGGCGCCGAATTCATCGAGCGCGTCTATCGCGAGACCGGCATCGCGCTCGACATCATCACTGCCGAGGAGGAAGCGCGGCTCGCGGTGCTGGGCTGCCACGCCCTGCTCGAGCCCGGCGACGGCCCAGCCCTGGTGTTCGACATCGGCGGGGGCTCGACCGAGCTTGTCCTCGTCGATTCGCGCGCCGAGGTGCCGCGTATCCTCGACTGGCACAGCGCGCCCTGGGGGGTGGTGTCGCTGACCGAGGCGGTGGGGCTCGCCGACGGGTCGGAGCAGGGCGCGGCGGTCTATGCCGATATGCGCGCGCGCGTCGCCGAGAGCTTCGCGCCGTTCGTCGCGCGGCTGCGTGAACCCAAGGGCACGCGGCGGCTGCTCGGTACCTCGGGAACGGTCACCACGCTGGCGAGCGTCCATCTCGGGCTTCCGGCCTATGACCGCTCGGTGGTCGACGGGCTGATCGTCCCGGCCGCGGCGATGCGCGACGTCAGCCGGCGAATCGCGAACATGAGCATGGCCGAACGCTCGCAGGTGCCGTGCATCGGCGCCGAGCGCGCCGATCTGGTCGTGGCGGGGTGCGCGATCCTCGAGACGATCATCGGCTTCTGGCCCGCCGAGCGGCTGGGGATCGCCGATCGCGGCATCCGCGAAGGCATATTGCGGCGATTGATGAACGGGGATCGGTTATGAGCCGGGGCGGCGGGCGCGGGCATACGCGCGTCAAGACGGCGCGCAGCCGCACTGCGCAATCGACACGCTGGCTCGAGCGCCAGCTCAACGATCCGTACGTCAAGCGCGCCAAGGCCGAGGGCTATCGCAGCCGCGCGGTCTACAAATTGCTCGAGCTCGACGAGAAGTTCGACATCCTCAAGGGCTCGAAACGCGTGATCGACCTGGGCATTGCGCCGGGCGGTTGGACGCAATTGGTACGCAAGCGGCTGCCCAAGGCCGCAGTGGTCGGGATCGACCTGCTGCCGGTCGATCCGATTCCCGGCGCGACGATCCTGCAGATGGACTTCATGGACGATGCCGCGCCCGAGCGGCTGATCGAGGAGCTCGGCGGAGCGCCCGACCTGATCCTCTCGGACATGGCGGCCAATACCGTCGGCCACGCGCAGACCGATGCGCTGCGTACGATGGGGCTGGTCGAGGCGGCGCTCGACTTCGCGGTCCGCACGCTCGAGCCCGGCGGCGATTTCGTCGCCAAGGTCTTTGCCGGCGGGGCCGATTCGGCCTTGGTGGCCGAGATGAAGCGCAACTTCGCCACCGTGAAGCACGCCAAGCCGCCGGCCAGCCGCAAGGGCTCGGTCGAATGGTTCGTGGTGGCGCAGGGCTTCAAGGGACGCGCGGAACCCGAGGCATGACTCCGCTGGCGACGCTGTTGTGGAGCGTGGCAATCGTCCTTGTCGGGATCAAGGCAGTGGCGACGGTGATCCTGCTCACCCGCCCGCGCGCCGTACGGACCGCGGACCGGCTCGGGCGCCAGCTGTGGTGGGCGACCAAGATCACCCCTGTCCTCGCAGTCCCCTGCCTCATCGCAGCCGCGCTGATCGAGCAGGATCGCGCCGGATTATGGGCCTATTCGCTGCTGATGATTTTCGTGCTCGTCGCCGTGCCGCTCAAAGTGTGGCAGCGCTGGCGCCAAGTTACCTAAGCAAAAGGGCCGGGGTCGCCCCCAGCCCTTTCGATGTCCGTGACGCGACGCGAGGCTCAGCCCTCGTAGTCGGCGCCCAGATTCTGGTTACGGGGCGGTGCCGCCGCGGTCAGGCGGAGCGCCTCGGCCGACTGGGCCAGCGAGCCGACCTCGTCCGGCGCTTCCTCGTCGTCGATCTGGACGCGCTGGAGGCTCGACACCACCGATTCCTCGAGATGCGTCGGGTGGACGGTCTCCTCGGCGATCTCGCGGAGCGCGACGACCGGGTTCTTGTCGCGGTCACGATCGAGGGTCAGCTCGGCGCCGCCCGAGATCTGCCGCGCGCGCTGCGCCGCGAAGAGCACCAGATCGAACCGGTTGGGGATCTTGTCGACGCAATCCTCGACTGTGACGCGCGCCATTCAGGCTTCCTTGATTGGGGAATTCGGGAGAGGGGCGGCACTTAGGCACCGCCCCCGCGAATGTCAAGAAAAACGCCTCTTGCCCGCGCTTCGCAACCCCGTCGGCGATGGCGAGTTTGGGCAACGCAACGCCGTAGGACCCGCCACCGATGCCCTTGCCGGAAACCGCCGCCCTTGCCGCAGGCGACGGTGCAGCCCATGAGCGAGGGATGGATCGCTGGTCCCAGCCCTTTACCGTCGACGGCAATCGACTGACGATGCTACCCGAGGGCCCCGAGCGGATGGCGGCGCTGCTCGGGCTGATCCGCTCGGCACAGCGCACGCTGCGCGTGCTCTATTACATCTATGTCGACGATTCGGCCGGCGCCGCGATGCGCGACGCACTGATCGCGGCGGCGGGACGCGGCGTGCAGGTTCACCTCATCGTCGACGGACTGGGCAGCGAGCATGCTGAATCCCACCATTTCTTCGATCCGCTCCGCGAAGCCGGCGTCGACATGTGCCGCTTCGTGCCGCGCTGGGGGCGGCGCTATCTGCTGCGCAACCACCAGAAATTGGCGCTCGCCGATGAGGAACGCGTGCTGATCGGCGGGTTCAACATCGAGGACAGCTATTTCGGCACGCCCGAGCAGGACGCGTGGCGAGACCTCGGACTGTTGGTTGAAGGACCTGCGGCGGCGCGGCTGGTCGGCTATTTCGACGCCTTGTCGCGCTGGACCAAACAGCCGCGCGCATCGATGCGATCGTTGGCCCGCACGCTCAATTCGTGGAGCGAGCCCGAGGGCGCGACGCGCTGGCTGCTCGGCGGGCCGATGCGGCGACTGTCGCCCTGGGCGCGGGTGGTCAAGCGCGAGATGGAGCGCGCGCAGACGATCGACCTGATCACTTCCTATTTCGCGCCGAATCCGGCGATGCTGCGGCGGCTCGACCGCGCCGGCAAGCGCGGCCGCGTCCGGCTGGTGCTGCCGTCGAAGGTCGATCACACCGCCTCTCTATGGGCGGCGCATTTCACTTATGCGGGGCTGCTGCGCAAGAAGGTCCAGATCTTCGAATATCAGCCGACCAAGCTCCACATGAAATTGTACGTGGTTGACGGCGTCGTCCATATCGGCTCCGCCAATTTCGACATTCGGAGCATGTTCCTCAACCTCGAGCTAATGCTGCGGATCGAGGATCGGGCCTTCGCCGAGCATGTAACGCGCTTCGTCGAGAGCGAAATCGCCGCTTCGGAGCTGATCACCCCGGAGATCCACAAGGCGCGCACCGGGCCGTGGATGCGGGTCAAGCAGCTCGCCGCCTATTTCGTGATGGCAGTGCTCGACTATAACGTCACGCGGCGGCTCAATTTCGGCCCGCAGCCGCGCCGGCGCGGCTAGGCGCGCGGAATATCGAAGGCGCGCGCGAAGAGATCGGCGACGTAGCGCGCCTCGGCCTCGACCTTGGCGGGGGTCGCCTCGTCCCTGCTCCACACCACGCGGTGATGCAGCCCGCCCAGGCAGAGGCTGGCGAGCGCCCTCGCCGCGGCGAGCGGATCGTCCTGGCGCATATGGCCCGCCGCCATCTCCGCGGTGAAGAAGTCTGTCAGCATCTGCTGGGTCGGCAGCGGGGCGCGGCGATAGAATATCTCGCCGACTTCGGGGAAGCGCCCCGATTCGGACGCGACGAGGCGATGCAGCAAAATCCCCTCGGGCGAAGTGATCTTGGTGATGAAGCTGCGGCAGAAGGCGAACAAGGTCGCGTGCAAGTCGTCCGAGGGCCGGAGCAGGTCGCTGAGCTGCTGGCGATAGGCGATCGTGGCGTGATCGAGCACCGCCGCAAACAGCTCCTCCTTCGACGGGAAATAGCCCCACAGCGTGCCCTTCGAGCCGCCGAGTTCGGCGGAGATCGCCGACATCGACGTCGCCGAATAGCCGTTCTCGAGGAACGAGCGCTTGGCCACTTCGAGGATCGCGAGGCGGCGCTCCTCCTTGCGCGCCTCGCGCTTGCCAGGAGCCTTTTCCGTTAGGTTTTCCATAACCGTACTATAGGGTACGATTTTATCTTGACAAGATGCGGTCGCGGGACCATTTGCGCTGCCGTACTCTACTGTACGGTATTTAAATCATGATGACATCCCGCTTCCGGCCGGCCTTGCTCGCGACGCTCGCCACTCCGCTTCTGTTTTCCGCCTGCGCGCCGGTGCCCAATCTCGGTGTGCGTCCCGACGTGCGCGCCGCCGACAGCTTTGCCGCCAGCCAGACGCTTGGCGCTACGGCAACGGCGTCGGCCTGGCCCGCCGGCAATTGGTGGGCCGATTATGCCGACCCCCAGCTGACCGCGCTGATCGAAGAGGGTCTCGCCGATTCGCCCGATCTCGCCGCCGCCGCGGCCCGGCTCCGCTCGGCCGAGGGCTATGCCCAGCAGGCCGGCGCCGCGCGCTTGCCGTCGGTCGGGATCGAGGCCAGCGCGACCGAGGCCAAGCAGAGCTACAATAACGGCATTCCCCCGGCATTCGTGCCGCAGGGCTGGAACGACAGCGGCCGCGTCGCCGCGAACCTGAGCTTCGATCTCGACCTGTGGGGCAAGAACCGCGCCGCGCTCGCCGCCGCGACGTCGGATGCCGAGGCCGCGCGGATCGAACTCGAGCAGTCGCGGCTGGTGCTGTCGACAAACATCGCCAGTGCCTATGCCGAT
The DNA here is from genome assembly GCF_058782005.1 of Sphingomonas sp. FW306-1B-B10E. Lineage (NCBI taxonomy): Bacteria > Pseudomonadati > Pseudomonadota > Alphaproteobacteria > Sphingomonadales > Sphingomonadaceae > Sphingomonas > Sphingomonas sp. FW306-1B-B10E. Next base: position 8,200 of record NZ_JBYSXG010000042.1, on the reverse strand, counting down.
CTTGCGCGCCTCGCCGCCGAGCGTCGCGTGCAGGAGAGCGCACTCGGCGTGCGTACTCGGACCCAGAAGCTGATCTCGGACCGCGTCGCCGCCGGGCTCGATACGCGCGCCGAATCGAAGCAGGCCGATTCCGCCGTCCCGCTCGCCCGCGCCAATCTGGCTGCGACCGACGAGGCGATCGGGCTGACCCGCAACCGCATCGCCGCCTTGCTGGGCAAGGGACCGGACCGCGGGCTGACGATCGCGCTCCCCAGCCAACCGACCGAGACGCGCGCGCTTCCTGCGGGCGTCACCACCGACCTGATCGGCCGCCGCCCCGACATCGCCGCCGCCCGCGCCCGCGTCGAAGCGGCCGCCAGCCGGATCAAGGTCGCGCGCGCCGATTTCTTTCCCTCGGTCAATATCAGCGCGCTGATCGGGCTCCAGTCGCTCGGCCTGTCGAACCTGGTCGACAGCGGCTCGACCTTCGGCCAGGTCGGGCCCGCGGTCAGCCTGCCGATCTTCCGCGGCGGCCAGCTCGCCGGCCAGTATAAGGGCGCGCGCGCCGGCTATGACGAGGCGGTCGCCAATTATGATGGCCTCGTCGCGACGGCGTTCCGCGAAGTCGCCGACGCCGTTACCAGCCAGCGTGCGCTCGCCACGCGGCTTTCCGAGAGTCGCCAGGCGTTGGCGGATTCGGAGGCCGCCTATTCGGTCGCCCGGCAGCGCTTCGACGGCGGGCTTTCGACCTTCCTCGACGTGCTGACGGCCGAGGACCGTGCGCTCCAGAACCGCCAGATCGTCGCCGATCTCGAGGCGCGGGCGTTCACGCTCGACGTCCAGTTGGTCCGCGCGCTCGGCGGAGGCTTTTCCCCAAACACCGCGGCTGCCGCCGCACGCAAGGACACGATTCATGGCTGACGCAGATCCCGCAGGCCTCGCCCTCCACACCGAACAAGAAGCGCAGAAGAAGCCGAACACGCTGCGCAAGCGGCTGCTCGGCGGCATCGCCGGCGCGGTGCTATTGGTCGGCGCCGGCTATGGCGGTTGGTACGCGCTGGTCGGCAGCCACTATATCAGCACCGACAATGCCTATGTCGGTGCCGACACCGCCAGCGTGACCCCGATGATCGCCGCCCAAGTGGTCAATGTCCGCGTCGCCGACACCCAGACGGTGCGCAAGGGCGACGTGCTGGTCCAGCTCGACGACAGCGACGCGCGGATCGCGCTCGCCCAGGCCGAGGCCGATCTCGCCAAGGCGCGGCGGCAGTACGGCCAGACTTCGGCGACCAGTGCCGCGCTTGCCGCGCAAGTCGAAGCACGCGGCGCAGATATCGCCAGCGCACGCGCCCAGCTCGGCGCCGCGCAGGCCGCCTATGAGAAGGCACGCGTCGATCTCGCGCGTCGCCAGAAGCTCGCCCCCAATGGCGCAGTCTCCGGTGACGAGCTGACCTCCGCGGTCAATGCCTTCGCCTCGGCTAGAGCGAACCTGGAACTCGCACGGGCTTCAGTCGCGCAAGCGAACTCGACGCGCGGCGCTGCGAGCGGCCAGCTCGCCGCGAACAATGCGCTGATCAACGGCACCACCGCCAACACCGCGCCCGAAGTGCTCGCGGCGCAGGCCAAGGTTGCACAGGCCAAGCTCGACATGGAGCGCACCGTGATCCGCGCGCCGATCGACGGCGTGATCACTCGGCGCAACGTCCAGATCGGCCAGCGCGTCGCGCCCGGCGCGCCGCTGATGCTGATCGTCCCGGTCGGCCAGCTCTATGTCGATGCCAATTTCAAGGAAGGCCAGCTCAACAAGGTCAAGGTCGGCCAGGGCGTGACGCTCAAGTCGGACCTGTATGGCGGCGATGTCGAATATCATGGGCGTGTTGTCGGCCTCTCGGGCGGGACCGGGTCTTCCTTCGCGTTGATCCCGGCGCAGAACGCCACCGGCAACTGGATCAAGGTGGTCCAGCGCCTGCCCGTGCGCGTCGCGCTCGATCCCAAGGAATTGCAGGCGCACCCGCTGCGGGTCGGCCTGTCGATGGACGCCGAGATCGACGTCTCCGCAAACTGAGGACGGCTGGTCATGAACGGCAAGGCTGAGGCCGCGGCGCCCCTGACGGGGTTCCGCCTGATCCTCGCGGGCGCAGTGCTTGCGCTCACCAACTTCATGGTGGTGCTCGACACCACCATCGCCAACGTATCGGTGCCGCATATCGGCGGCAGCCTCGGCATCTCGGCCAGCCAGGGGACGTGGATCATCACGTCCTATGCGGTGGCGGAGGCGGTCTGCGTCCCGCTCACCGGCTGGCTCGCCGGGCGATTCGGCACGGTGCGGACCTTCACCTTCGGGATGATCGGGTTCGGCGTTTTCTCCTTGCTGTGCGGCATGTCGACTTCGCTCGGCATGCTGGTCGCCTGCCGGATCGGACAGGGACTGTGCGGCGGCCCGCTGATGCCGCTCAGCCAGACCTTGCTGATGCGCATCTTCAAGCCCGAGCAGCGCGCCCAGGCGATGGGCGTCTGGGCGATGACCACGGTGACCGCGCCGATCCTCGGGCCGATCCTGGGCGGCACAATCAGCGACTCTTGGTCCTGGCACTGGATCTTCTTCATCAACCTGCCGGTCGCCGCGCTCTGCGCGTTCGGCGCGATGCGGCTGCTCGCTTCTTCCGAGACGCCGACCGAGAAGATGCGGATCGACGGGATCGGCCTCGCGCTGATGCTGTTGTGGATCGGCGCGCTGCAGATCATGCTCGATCTCGGCCGCGAGCATGATTGGTTCGGCGACCCGACGATCGTCGCACTCGCCGTGATCGCCGCGATTGGGCTGGCGGTGTTCCTCGCCTGGGAGCTCACCGAGGACCAGCCGATCGTCGATCTGCGCGTGTTCCGCCATCGCGGCTTCACCGTGGCGGTGGCATCGCTGTCCTTCGCCTTCGCGACCTTCTTCGCCTCGGCGGTGATCATCCCGCAATGGCTGCAGACCAGCATGGGCTATACCGCGACCTATGCCGGCTATGCCACGGCGTTCACCGGCGTCGCGGCGGTGATCATGTCGCCGATCGTTGCCAAGCTGTCCTCCAAGGTCGATCCGCGCGCATTGGTGTGCTTCGGCATATTGTGGCTGGGCATGACCTCGTTGCTCCGGGTCCATTGGAACAGCGGCGCCGATTTCTGGACGCTGGCCTTCCCGCAATTGCTCCAGGGCTTCGGGATGCCGTTCTTCTTCATCCCGCTGACCACTCTGGCGCTCGGCGCGGTCGAGCCCGAGGAGACCGCATCGGCGGCGGGCGTGATGAGCTTCCTGCGAACGATGGCGGGCGCGATCGGCACGTCCATCTCGGCGACGATGTGGGACGATAGCGGCCGGGTCGCGCGCAGCGAGATCGTCTCGCGGCTCAACACCCAGGGGACCAGCGACACGCTTGCGGCACAGGGTTTCTCGGTCGATCAGGTCCGCGCGATGATCGCGCAGCTGGTCGACAAGGAGGCGATGGCGCTGGCGACGACGCACATCTTCATGATCTCGGCAGTGGTATTCGCCTTCGCGGCGATGATCATCTGGCTGACGCCGCGGCCCACCCGGGCGGTGGAGATGGGGGCGGCGCACTAACTCCACATACGTTCGCCCTGCGCCTGTCGAAGGGCCGTTCTTCTCTTCTGCACGCTTCAGGAAAGACGGTGCTTCGACAGGCTCAGCACGAACGTGGCAGAGCGGGTCGCGCTGTTACAAACAGCGCGGATCGCGTACCGGCGCTTCGGCGCCGCGGGTGAGCCAGCGGCCGTCGGGCGCCTGGTATTTCTCGCCGGGCGCGCTGCGCAGGATCAGGTTGCAGCCGGTGACGAACGCCATCTGCTGGACGGTCGAGCCCGCCGCAGCCTGCGCGGTATATTGCTTCTTGCGCTGGATATTGATGTTGTTGACCAGCGCCTGGAGCGCCGGCGTCGCGGTGCCGACCACGCCGAGATAGCCGTCGGGCTGCTCGCCGACCTCGCCTGCGGCGCGCGCCGCCGAATAAGCGGGATCGCGCTGGGCAAGCGCAGGCGCCGCAACCAGCGCGGTCGCGGCAAGTGCGGCTAGAATTGGCAATGTGCGCATCAGAATATTCCCGGGTTTTCCTGGATCAGTGTCTTCGCCTTGTTGTCGAGACGATACACCACTTCCTGCGTGATCGATATGTTGAGGTTGATGACGATCGGCTTGTCGGGCGCCGTCACGTTGACGCACCCCCCGATCGTGGTTCCGATCGGGAGCATCGCCCAAAGCCCTATTGCTCGCTTCACCGTCATTGCAGCTCCCTTTATCGCAGCTTGTCGCTTTCGCGCGGCTGAACCGGCTTTGCGCCGGTCTCACTGCCGGACCGTTGCTGCTCCTCGAGCAGCGCCGGCAGATTGCGCTCGATCAATCGGTTCGGATCATACCATGACTGGACCGAATCGAGCAGTTGCTTGAACGGCGCGCTGACCCGGACGTTGAACACGAAGGGCAATTTCGCCAGCCGCCGCAGCAGGAAATTGGACTTGGTGCCCTTGCCTTGGCTGACCCCCGCGAAGCGGATCTCGGTGACCATATCGCCGGCGATCGGGCCGTTCATGTCGATCGTCAGGCTCTTGTAATCGAGCGCCTTGAGCGCCTGGAACGCCATGTTGCCCCAGAAGCCGACATCGCGCTGCGAGATTTCGCCGACGTAAGCCAGCGACCCGCCGGCGCGCGCGACCAGCGATCCGCCCTCGATGCGGCCGCCTTTTTCATCGAAGATCATCGGCAGCGTCCCGTCGAAAGTGCCGGTCGCGTCGAGATTGTCGAATTCCATTTCCTTGAGGAACAGCGCCGCATCGGCGCCAATCACGCGGAAGGTCATGCGGCGCTCGCGGCTCTCGCTGAAATCGAGGAGGGTCGGCTCGAGCACCAGTTCGCCGCCGGCGAACGGCCAGCGCGCGCCCTCGATCTGGACGCGCTGGTTGTCGAGCAGATGGAAGCGGATTGCGCCGTCGCGCACGGGGACGCCGGGGTTGATCTCCTGCGTCGTCGCCAGTTGGGCGGAGGCGGTGCGCAGGTTGAGCAGGTCGGTGAAGCGTATATCGGCGGCGAGGCCGCGGACCGGGCCGAACGCCGCGGCGAGATCGAGCGCGCGCGTGCCGAAGCGGCCGGTGCTGGTCACGCCCTCGGGGGTCCAGGCGATGTCGCCATGCCCCTCGACGGTGCCGACCACGTCGGCAACCACCCCGAAGGTGAGCGGCGTGAGGTCGCTTGGCTGGAGGCCGCTCTCGGCGAAGCGCAGCCCGGGCACCGTGATCACCGCGCTGCCGCTGCCTTGGCCGAGATCGTGGCGGATCTCGACGCGTGCGACGGCGATGCCGGTCGGGGTGTTCAGCCCGGCGCTCGCGGTGATCCGGTTGTCGACGAGATGCAAGACAGCATCGCTGCTGGCGAGCGGGTGGAAGCGCGGCGGGGTTACGGCGTCGGCAAGCTGAAGCTTGCCAGTGAGCGACAGTGCCGCGCCTTGCATCTGCCAATCGCCGTCTGCACCGGAGATTACCAGCGGGACCGCGCCGATCTGGCCGCTCAGCCCGGCAAAACTGCCGGCGATGCGCTCGGCGAAGCTGCCGGTGAGCGCGTCGATGTCGAGGCGCGAGACGCGCTCGGCACCGAGCCGAACCCGAGCGCCGTCGAGCGCGAAGCTGCGGCGGGCGAGGTCGATTCGCGCATCGGCCATGCCGAGCGCGAGCGGGTTGGCGCCGATCTGCCCGGTCAGCGCCGGTCGAACGAGGCGGATGCCGCCGCCAAAGCCTCGCGAGGAGACTGAGACCATCGCGCCGCCGACTGGGCAGGCCGCGAGGCTCGCTGGCGTCAGCACGGCGCCAGCGAGCGCGATGCGCTGGTAGCGGATCGTCGCGCAGGTCGGGTTGAGCGACACGCGCTGTCCCTGCCAGCGGGCATCGAGCGGCAGGATGAGCCCTTCGACGCGTCCATTGGCAAGCGGTCCGGAGAGCGTGGCGACCGTCTGCAAGGTGCCGCCGTCCTGTCCCAGCGCGAAGACGATGCGCGCGAGCGAGAGTGCTGCATCGCCCGCCGCATAACGCGCGACGAAGCCGGTGCCGTGGAGGCGGCCGTCGCCGGGCGCCCGGGCGAGCCGGAACTCGGCCTCGGGCATCCCGCCGCCGCGGAGCGCGAGCATGCCTGCGACGCGCGGGGCTGCTGCGCCCTCCCCGCTAATCCCCCCGCGATCGAGAACCAGGCGCGCACCGCTGGCAGTGACGACCGCTAGGCGCGGAATGCTGTAGCGCAGGCCCGCGGAAGATTGGCTGAGCGAGAGATCGGCGGTCGCATCGAACCGCGACGCCGCCTGCGCCGCCGATTGGGCGAGCCGCGCGGCGATCGGGGCGAGCGGCGTGCCCTTGGCGGCATCGCGATAGCCGGCGATCCGGGTGCGCAGCGGTTGCGGCAGGCTCGCAGACTGTGCGACCGCGGTGCCGCGATAGTCGAACACCCCCGGTGCCTGGCGGTAGTCACCCGCGAATTGCAGCGCGGCGCCGGCGATTTCGGGGGCCGCGAAACTTGCCGTCCGCAGGGCGAGCTGACCGTGCGTGCCTTGCGCGCTGCCGGTGAACGACACCCGACCGCTGATCCCCGCGGCCTGGCGGCGCGCGGCTTCGAGACGGGCGATGGCAACGTCTGCGCCGCCGGCCCAGCTGTCGAGCCCGGCGCCGAGCGTCGCGCGCACCGCGAGCCTGGGCGCGGTGACCTGCACGCCGGCGCAACCGAGCGTGGCGGCCGAGAGCGGGCCCGCAATCATGGGCCGCGCCTTGGCGATGCGCAGATCGAATGCGCCGGCGAGCCCCGCAGCGGTGCAGCCGGCGAGGTCGAGCCGCGGCGCCGCGATCCGAGCCTTGCCGGCGAAACCGTCGTCGAGCCGGCCGCGTCCGGCCAATGCCAAGTCGACCTTGCCATGGCCGCTATCCAGCCGCACCCCGAGATCGGCGACATCGAGATCGACATGGGGCAACGCAAACCCCTTGCCGGAGGAGGCCGGCAGCAGCCGGTCGATCGCGCCGAGCGAAAGCTTGCCCTCGACGAGCCGTGCCTTGAGCCGAACCCGGCCGGCGCGCAGCGCGAGCACCTCGGCGCGCCAGGGCGACAGCGACGTGCCGAGCTCGATCCAGTCGGCAGCGAGGTCGGGATCGCGCGGATCGCCGACCACGACGCCGGTCAGGCGCTGACGCCAGGGCGACAATTGCTCGATATGGTAGCGGGCCGCGACGCCGCGACGCCGCAATTCGCGATCGACATATTCGCGCGCGATCGTCCGCCGCTGCAGCCATGTTGCGGCGAGCACGGCGAGCAGCAGCATCGCCAGCGCGAACAGGAGGCGTCCCCATGCCCGCCGCGCACGCGGCGGCGGCTCTGGGGCGCTTGCCGGCGGCGGCGCTGGATCGAGGGTCTTGGTCACGCCGTGGCTACTCCCGCGGCGCCACTATCGCGAGGTTTGCGCTGTCGGCAAGGGGTGGGCACCCGGAGCACGGACGCGAAAAAAGCCCGCGGGCTTTGTGCCTGCGGGCTTTGGGTTGGTTGCGGGAGCAGGATTTGAACCTGCGACCTTCAGGTTATGAGCCTGACGAGACGACAGCACAAAAGGCAGTCCGGGGGACTGCCTGGCTGCTGTTGTGGGCTGCGGTGAGCGACCTTTGGTTGCGGGAGTAGGATTTGAACCTACGACCTTCAGGTTATGAGCCTGACGAGCTACCGGGCTGCTCCATCCCGCGCCAGAGGCGCGACCGGAGGTCGCTAACATTGTGATGGGTTTTTCTGGGAACTTTGGGATTTGCGTGTTTCGCACGGGCTGCAATGCCTGGCGGCGACCTACTCTTCCATCGCTTGAGCGATAGTACCATCGGCGCAGTCTGGTTTCACGGCCGAGTTCGGGATGGGATCGGGTGGTTCACAGACGCCATAGCCACCAGGCAATGGAGCACGTGCGAAGACGCATGTTCTTGGGTTCAAATCGATACCGTGCACGGTGTTGAATACAGCTGCGACATGATCATCCACGTCAATGCAGCCAGGGCTGTCATTGATGGTGGAACTCTCAAGCGCGAATAGGACAATTAGTATCGGTTAGCTCCATGCGTTACCGCACTTCCACATCCGATCTATCAAGGTCGTGGTCTCCGACCGTCCTAAGAAATCTTATCTCGAGGGAGGCTTCCCGCTTAGATGCTTTCAGCG
>NZ_JBYSXG010000041.1:0-45211 GCF_058782005.1 Sphingomonas sp. FW306-1B-B10E | reverse complement strand
CTGTAGGGGAAGATGTGGGGGTGGACCACATCACAATCGTCGAGCAGCGCGAGGGTGTTGGCGAACATCGCCTCGTCCTCGGTGGGGAAGCCGGCGATGAGGTCGGCGCCGATCGCGATCTCGGGACGGGCGGTCTTGAGCCGCTCGACGAGCGCGACGCTGTCGGCGCGGCTGTGGCGGCGCTTCATCCGCTTGAGCACCAGGTCGTCGCCCGCCTGGAGAGAGAGGTGGACGTGCGGCTGGAGGCGCGGCTCCTGGGTCAGCAAGGCGAACAGCCGGTCGTCGATCTCGACGCCGTCTAGCGAGGACAGACGCAGGCGGCGGAGCTTGGGGATGTGCGCAAGGATGCGCTCGACCAATTGGCCGAGGCTCGGCGCACCGGGAAGATCGGGGCCGTAGCTGGTCAGGTCGACGCCGGTGAGGACGATCTCGGCATGGTTCTCGGCGAGCGCGGCGATGCGGTCGATCACCGCGCCGGCGGGGACCGAGCGGCTGTTGCCGCGGCCATAGGGGATCGCGCAGAAGGTGCAGCGATGATCGCAGCCGTTCTGGACCTCGACAAAAGCGCGCGCGTGGGTCGAGAAGCTCGCAGCGAGATGCGGCGCGGTTTCGCGCACCGCCATGATGTCCTGGACCAATACCGGATCGTAAGCTTCCCAAGCTTGCGAAGAGAGTTTCTCGGCATTGCCAATCACTCGACTGACCTCTGGCATCGCGGCGAAGCTTGCCGGATCGATCTGCGCCGCGCAGCCGGTGACGACGAGTTCGGCGGCGGGGCTGTCGCGGTGCGCGCGCCGGATCGCCTGGCGGGTCTGCTTGACCGCCTCATTGGTGACCGCGCAGCTGTTCACCACGATCGTGTCACGCCCGGCCAGCAGCGTACGGATCGACTCGCCCTCTGCAAGGTTGAGACGGCAACCCATATTGATAATCTGGGGAGAGGAGGTCGGCATTGGCGAGCGATCTAGGGACCGTGGGGACGGAAGTCCACGCGAAGGCCGAGGAAGTGCTGCGCTTCTGGTTCGACGGGCTGATGCCCGAGCAATGGTTTGCGAAGTCCGACGAACTCGATCGCGAGATCGGCGACCGTTTCGAAGCGCTCCGGCTGGAAGTGCTGGCGAGCGGCGCGGCGGAGTGGCGCGACGATCCGCGGACCTTGCTCGCCGCAGTGATCCTGCTCGATCAGTTCAGTCGCAACGTGCATCGCGGCACGGCGCAGGCGTTCGACGCCGACCCGCTGGCGCAGGAGCTGGCGTGCCGCGCGGTCGAGAACGGCTGGGACCAGGCGATGACGCCCGAGCAGCGCCAATTCCTCTATCTGCCGTTCGAGCACGCCGAAAGCCGCGAGCTGCAGGCAGTGAGCCTCAATTGTTTCGAAGCGCTGGGCGGCGAAGTCCTGGAATATGCCCGCCAGCATGCAGAAGTGATCGCGCGCTATGGGCGGTTTCCGAGCCGCAACGCGGCGCTGGGGCGGATTTCCACGCCCGAGGAAATGGAATATCTCAGCCGGCCAGGCGCTGGCTGGTGACCGCGACCGGCGCTTCGGCCGCCGCACGGCGCAGCAGGCGGCGTTCGGCGAGCAGGCGGCGGACATTGGCGATCGACAGCGGCTTGCTGTAGAACCAGCCCTGTGCCTTGGCGCAACCGAGCGCGCGCAACCGCGCCTCGATCTCGGCATCCTCGACGCCTTCGGCAGTGATCGGCAGGTTCAGGCTTTCGCCCAGGCTGATGATCGCATGGACGATCGCAGCCGAATCGGCGCTCTCGTTCAAGGACATGATGAAGCTCTTGTCGATCTTGATCCGATCGAACGGCAGCGCACGCAGATGCGCGAGCGACGAATAGCCGGTGCCGAAATCGTCGAGCGCGACATGGACGCCCTGGTTCTTGAGGCTGCCGACGATCGACTGCGCGAGCGCGAGATTGTCGAACAATGCGCTCTCGGTGATCTCGACCTCGAGCCGGTTGGCGGGGAAGCCGGTCTCGGTGAGCACCTTGATGATCTTCTGCGCGAGCCACGCGTCGCGCAGCTGCCAAGGCGAGATGTTGATCGAGATGTTGAGCGACGGGTCCCAGTCGCGCGCGGCGAGCAGCGCCTGGCGCATGATCGACAGCGAGAGGTCACCGATCATTCCGGTCTCCTCCGCGATCGGGATGAACAATTCAGGGCTGATCATGCCGCGCGTCGGATGCTCCCAGCGCGCGAGCACTTCGAAGCCATGGAGGCGGCCGGTGGCGAGATCGATCTGCTGTTCGAAATAGGGGACGACTTCCTGGCGCGGGATGGCGAGGCGCAAGCCGGTCTCGAGGTCGTTGCGGATCTGGAGGTCGCGCTCCATCGACTGGTCGAACCAGGCGAAGCGGTTCCGCCCCGTCTTCTTGGCCTGATACATCGCGATATCGGCGGCGCGCATCAGCGCGTCGATCCCGGCACAGTCGAAGTCCGAGCGGGCGATGCCCAGCGAGCAGCTGATGTGGAGGCGGAGTCCCTCGGCCTCGAACGGCTGGGCCATGCGGCTGACCAATTTCTCGGCGATGCGCTCGACCGTGGCGGGCTCGGCGGGGTCGAACAGGAAGCCGCAGGCGAATTCGTCGCCGCCCAGCCGCGCGGTGAGTGCGATCGGCGGCATGAAATGCGCGATTTCACTGGCGACGGCGCGGAGCAGCGCGTCGCCGACGGCATGGCCGTGCATGTCGTTGATCGTCTTGAAGTGATCGAGATCGAGCATCACCAGCGCCATGCCCTTGCGGCGGCGCTGCGCGCGGACGAACATCGCCGCGCCCTCCTCGGCGAGGCTGCGGCGATTGAGGAAGCCGGTGAGCGGATCGCGGCTGGCCAATTGCTGCGCGCGCTCTTCGGCGGCGGCGCGGATCTGGAGTTCGTGGCTGAGCGAAGCATGGCGGCGCCAGCCGAGCAGGATCAGCGCGACATTGAGCAGCAAGGCGATGACGAGCGGCTGGCTGACCGGCTCCCCGCCCTGGAAATAATATTGCACCGATTTCGACAGCACTGCGCTACCGATGCCGACGAACAGCAGGATGGCGGCGACGCTGATCGCGCCGGTGAGCAGGCTGGGGCGCGGGGCCCGCTGCATCGTTTCTTCGTCGATATCCAGCGGCATTGCCGGCATCAGCCCCTTAATGATCAGGCGCGAAACTGTCATGACAGGGTGTAGATGGCGTTAAGTGGCAGGCTTTCCGAAAGGTTACCGAAGCAAGACAAGCAAGGTTGCGCTTTCGGGCGCCTGCCGCTATGTGCGCCTCCGACCGTTCCCGTGGAACGCGAACATTGGGCACCCCTAGGGGTGACGCCGGCCGACGAGGTTTCGTCCGCCGGCGTGTTTTGCGTTTGGCGGGGCGATCGTGATTTTGGAGTGATCTTGGTCCCATGTTCGACAGTCTGAGCGATCGGCTAGGCGGCGTCTTCGAGCGGCTGCGCGGGCGCGGCGCGCTGAGCGAGACCGACGTGCGCACCGCGATGCGCGAAGTGCGGATCGCCTTGCTCGAGGCCGATGTCGCGCTGCCCGTCGCGCGCGACTTCGTTGACAAGGTCACCGAGCAGGCGATTGGCCAGAACGTGCTGCGCTCGGTCACGCCGGGGCAGCAGGTCGTCAAGATCGTCCACGACGCGCTGGTCGACATGCTCGGCAGCGATACCGCCGAGCTCGAGATCGGCGTCACCCCGCCGGCGGTGATCATGCTGGTCGGCCTCCAGGGCTCGGGCAAGACGACGACGACGGCCAAGCTGTCCAAGCTGCTCAAGAAGGACGGCAAGAAGGTGATGATGGCGTCGCTCGACGTCAATCGCCCGGCAGCGCAGGAACAGCTCGCGGTGCTCGGCACCCAGACCGAAGTCGCGACCTTGCCGATCGTCGCCGGCCAGCCGCCGGTTGAGATCGCCAGGCGCGCGCTGAGCGCGGCGAAGCTCCAGGGCTTCGACGTGCTGATGCTCGATACCGCAGGCCGCCTCCACGTCGACCAGGCGCTGATGGACGAGATGAAGGCGGTGGCGGACATCGCCAACCCGGCCGAGATCCTGCTCGTCGTCGACAGCCTGACCGGGCAGGACGCAGTCAATGTCGCGTCGAACTTCTCCGAGCAGGTGCCGCTGACCGGCGTCATCCTGACCCGCATGGACGGCGACGCCCGCGGCGGCGCGGCGCTGTCGATGCGTGCGGTCACCGGCAAGCCGATCAAGTTCGCCGGCATGGGCGAGAAGCTCGACCAGATCGAGCCGTTCCACCCCAAGCGCGTGGCGGGCCGCATCCTCGGCATGGGCGACGTGGTCAGCCTCGTCGAGCGCGCCGCCGAGTCGATCCAGCAGGAAGACGCCGAGCGCATGGCGGGCCGGCTCGCCAAGGGCCAGTTCGACATGAACGACTTGCGCAGCCAGCTCCAGCAGATGCGCCGGATGGGCGGCATCGGCGCACTCGCGGGCATGATCCCGGGGATGAAGAAGGCGCAGGCCGCCGCCGACCAGGCCGGCGGCGACAAGGTGCTGCTGCGCTTCGACGCGATGATCACGTCGATGACTCCCAAGGAGCGCGCCAAGCCCGAGTTGCTCAACGCCAAGCGCAAGATCCGCATCGCCAAGGGCAGCGGCACCACCGTGCAGGACGTCAACAAGCTCATCAAGATGCATCAGGAGATGCAGACCGCGATGAAGCGCCTGAAGAAGATGGGTGGGCTGAAGGGCATGCTGGGCATGCTCGGCAAGGGCGGCCCCGGCGGCGGCATGGGCGGGCTCGGCAATGCGCTGGGTGGGCCCGAGCTCGGCGAGATGATGGGCAAGATGGGCGGCCAAAGCGGCGGGCTTCCGGGCCTGCCGGGAACGCCTAACCTGCCGCCCGGCTTCGAGAATTTCCTGAAAAAGAAGTAACTTGAACTCAGATTGTAAGAAGGAAGATTTTAATGGCACTCTCTATGCGTCTCTCGCGCGGCGGTTCGAAGAAGCGTCCCTATTACCGGATCGTGATCGCCGATGCGCGCTCGCCCCGTGACGGCAAGTTCATCGAGAAGATCGGCACCTACAACCCGCTGCTCGGCAAGGAAGACGAGAAGCGCATCGTGCTCGATGGCGACCGCGCCAAGCATTGGCTGAGCGTCGGCGCGCAGCCGACCGACCGCGTTGCCCGCTTCCTCGATGTCGCCGGCATCAAGGAGCGCACCGCCAAGAACAATCCGAACAAGGGCAAGCCGGGCGAGAAGGCCGTCGAGCGCGCCGAGGAGCGTGCCGAGAAGGCCAAGGCCGCCGAGGAAGCCGCCGCCGAGGCAGCCGCAACCCCTGCACCCGAGCCCGTCGAGGACAGCCAGGCCGAGGCCGAGGCCGTCGTCGGTGCCGAAGTCGAGGCTGCTACCGAGACCCCGACCCCGGAGGCCGAGCAGGTCGCCGAGGCGACTGCCGAGCAGACCCCAGCCGAAGAAAAGTCGGAAGGCTGAGGCGCTTGCCGGCCATCGTGCGTTTCGAAGGACGAACCATGTCCCGAGGAGCACAGGATGGCCAGCAAACCCGATACCGGCCCGGATACCGACGAGCGTGAGAATCCCGGCGGCACCCAGACCAATCCCGCAGGCGCGTCGACCGATGCGCCCGCGGAAGGCGGCGACGATACGCCGCCAGAGCAGCCGGGCTCGCCCAAGGGTTGACGCCCGGCATGCGCTGACGGGGCGGGCGGCGTGAGCGCCGATCGCCCCGTCACGCTCGCGGCGATCATTGGCGCGCACGGCGTTGCCGGCGAGGTCCGCCTCAAGGTCTTCGCCGAGGATCTTGCCAGCTATAAGAGCTTCAACGACGGCGCGTTCACGCTCAAGAGCGTGCGACCCGGCTCGAACGGCGTGATCGCGCGGATCGCCGAAGTGACCGACCGCAACGCCGCCGAGGCGCTGCGCGGAACGCAGCTGACTGTCCCGCGCTCGGCGCTGCCGCCGCTCGACGAGGGCGAATATTATCATGTTGACCTGCTCGGGCTTCCTGCGGTCTCCGATGCCGGGGATGCGCTCGGCACGGTGATCGCGATCGACAATTACGGCGCGGGCGACGTGCTCGAGATCGAGCGCCCCGACGGCAAGCGCTTCATGGTGCCGATGCGGCCCGAGGCAGTGCCCGAATGGGATGCCGAGCGACTGGTGATCCACGCTGGGTTCGCCGAATGAGCCGCATCGCGGTTCTTTCGGACATCCACGGCAATCTTCCCGCACTCGAGGCGGTCGCGGCCGACGCATCGCTGCGCGGCTGCACCGGCTTCGTCAACCTGGGCGACAGCCTGTCGGGCCCGCTCTGGCCCGCCGAGACCGCCAACTGGCTGATCGCGCGCGGCTGGCCGACGATCGCGGGCAATCACGAGCGCCAATTGCTCGAAGTCCCGCTCGACCGGATGAACGCGTCGGACCGCTTCACCCGCCCGCGGCTCTCGCCGGCCGTGCTGGCCTGGCTGGCGAGCCTCCCCGCGACGCTGGCGCTGGGCGATCTGTTCCTCTGCCACGGCACGCCGCGCAGCGATGTCGAACATTTCCTCGAGACGATCGAGCCCGATGGCCTGCGCCGCGCCATCGAGGCCGAAGTCGCCGAGCGGCTAGGCGGGCAGGGCGCCGCGCTGACGCTCTGCGGCCATTCGCATATCCAGGGGGAGCTGCGGCTGGCCGATGGGAGCCGCGTGGCCAATCCCGGCAGCGTCGGGCTGCAGGCGTTCCGGGACGACCAGCCGTATAGCTATGTCGTCGGGAACGGCGACGTACGGGCGCGTTATGCGGTCGTCGAGGATGGCGCGGTGGCGTTTCATGCGGTCGCCTACGACCACCAGGCTGCGGCGGCGAAGGCGGCGTCCGAGGGGCGCGAGGATTGGGCGCGGGGACTAGGTACTGGTCGGGCGTTATCTGCGAGGTAGATACGACGATCATGCGCGCTCACTCGCCCTGCTGGCAAGCAAGGGTGCTGGTGATCTCCTTCCCATTCCGCTGGTGCGAAGCGGTTGAGTTCCGCAATCTCCAAATCGTATCCGGGTTGGCATTTGCCCTGAAAGCGCGCAGATTCGGCTGCCGCTTTAGGGGGTATGCTACTCGTGCCTATTCCGCCGTTCACGATCGACGGGGTTCTTCCGCCATACGTCGGCTCGGGCGGACCAGGCGGTCGGGCCGAAGACATGACGCCCTATCTTGTTACAGCCTTGGAAGTGGTGACCACCTTAGGATCGACCGATGAGCGGAAGGCTATATTACGCGGCTGGCTTCAGCATCGTGCTGACCTGCGCGGCCTCGGATTCGATGGCGGTTTTCAATGGCTGGATGGAAGCTTTGTCGAAGATAAGCTACCGCGAGATCTCGACATCGTGACGTTTACATACCGCCCTGCAGCCGCCGGATTACCGGCCGACTTAGGCTTGCTCATGACTAATAATCCGGACCAGTTCCGACGAGCCCCGGTTAAGGCGCGCTACAACCTCGATGCCTTCTTCGTTGACCTGAACGGTCATCCTGAGACGCTTGTCAATGCATCCCGCTATTACCTCGGCCTATTTTCGCATCGCCGAGGTGACGATCTGTGGAAGGGAATGCTACAAGTAAGGCTAGAAGACATTCAGGATGACGCTGCGGCATTGGTCGCTCTAAATTCGCCCGCTCTTGTCGCGGTACCTGCCGGAGGCGCTAACCCGTGAGCAGCCTAAGGAAACTCGAGCGAGATCGTACGATCGCCGAACTGGCGTCGGTAAACCAGCTTCTCCAAGGCATGACGCCTGATGACGTGATGACACGCATGGGCCTTGAGGATCGCCGTGATGAGCTCCAGGAACTCATCGCAGGATTGATCGACTTTGGAGGTGAGACCGCGTCGGCCGCGCTGTTCTTTGGAGGCCGACCCGTCGCCGGATCTCGGGGAGTCGAAAGTGAATTCGGCGGTAACGCGGTCGCAAAGTTCCAGGACCTTGTGGCCAAGCTTCTCGTTCAGGAGGTGGGTGAGCTCGGACAGCGTGGGCCCGTTCCTAACAAGGCCGCATCGACGTTGCACATCACGAATGTCGTTCGGGGTTCATTTGGATTCCTGATGGAAGAGGTGCAAACGCAGGGGCAACTTGTCGACACCGCGCTAAAGGCCGCCGTGGAGGATGCATCGCGCCTAATGACAGCCTTCGCAGACACTGACGAAGCAAAATTTCAAGAGGCTGTCGAGACCGTGGATCAGCGGGTTTTTGCAACCGCCGGTGAATTCTTTGATCTGCTACGACAGGGAGGAGCCACTCTCCGCTTGGTCGTTGGCGACAACGACGACTCTTTCAGCACGATCGCTGTGGAGCGTGCTGTCGAACGGGCCACCACCACGACCGTTTCGGAGGATGAGGAGATCATGATCGGACAACTTACAGGCGCGCTTCCGGACGGACACATGTTTGAGTTCCGCAATGCAACAGGCGACATTGTCCGCGGAAGGGTTGACCGATTAATCACGGCCGATCAACTCATGCAATTCAACATGACCTTATTGAACGTCGAAGCGCGGGCTCGGATGAGGGTGCGTCGGGTTTGGAAGGAAGGCGCGGTGGTAAGAGAGAGCTGCACCCTACTAAGTTTGGATCGGCTAGAAGAGGAGCGCGCTCAAATCGAGCAGCGCTGACTCCCTAGGGCAGGAGCTGATCTTGTCACAAAACCTAAATATCCACCACCTACCTAGGCATTCGAATGCGAAAGGCCCCTGGTCTTACCGCTGAAGTCCCGGACCACCCGCTCTGGTCGGCGCTCTCCCGTTACACCTTCGGCCCCGAGGATGCGGCGCTGCCCTTTGCAGAGCGGTTGGCGCGCGACAATGGATGGCGGCGGGCGCATGCAGAGCGGGTGATCGAGGAGTATCGGCGCTTCGCCTTCCTCGCGGTCACCGCCGGGCACCCGGTGACGCCCTCCGATGCGGTCGACCAGGCCTGGCATCTCCACCTCACCTATAGCCGCGACTATTGGGAGCGCTTCTGCCCCCTGCTCGGACGGCCGCTGCATCATGGCCCCACGGCGGGCGGGGCGGCCGAGCAGCACCGTTACTTCACCCAATATGCCGAGACCCTGCGCAGCTATGAGCGCGTCTTCGGCACTCCGCCCGCGGATCTGTGGCCCGACGCGGCGCGGCGGCTGAACGAGGACCACAAAGCGCGCCGCGTGCATCCGCGCGACGCGATCATCGTTCCGCGCAGGCTGGTCCGGATCGGGCTGCTGATCGCAGTGCCGGCGATGCTCGCGCTGGGACTTCTCTTGCTGAGGAGCTAGGACTTTATGTCGCTCGGACCCTTCGACCTTACCGGCGGGCCGTTTCTCCAACTCTACGGCGCGCTGCTGGTGCTCACCATCATCGCCGGCTTCGCGATCCCGCGTTGGCTTCGCCCGGAAGGCGGGACGCCGCGCAGCACCGATATCGACCATCTCGCCTTCCTCGCCGGCGGCGCGTCGCGGCTCGCCGAAGCGGTGACCGCGCGGCTGCTCGCCACGCAGCGGCTGGCGATCGACGGCGGAAAGTTCGTCGCAGGTGGGTTCGGCGCCGGCACGCCCGCCGAACGCAGCGTGCTCGCGCTGCCCCAGCCGGCCGATTGGGGCGCGATCGCGCGCGCGGTCGGGCGGCATGCCGATCCGATCCGCGAGCGGCTGGTCGATAGCGGGCTGCTGATGGGCAGGGGCACCGCCTGGCAGCTGCGCTTCTGGCAGACGCTGCCCTATCTGCTGCTGCTCGCCTTCGGCTGGACCAAGCTCCAGATCGGTGAGGCGCGCGGGCGGCCGGTCGGCTATCTCACGATCCTGCTGGTCGCCACCGCAGCCCTGACGCTGATCCGGTTCGTCGCGCTCGACCGGCGGACCCGCGCGGGGCAGCAAGTGCTCGCCGAGGCGCGCGCGCGCTCCGAACGGCTGCGCCGCGCCCCGACCGGGGGCGAGGCCGATTTGGGCGTGGCGCTGTTCGGAACGGTGGTGTTGGTCGGCTCGGCGTGGAGTGACTTCCATCGCATGCGGACGCCCGATAGCTCGAGCGGCGACAGCAGCAGCGGCGGCGGCGACAGCGGCGGGGGAGGCGGTTGTGGCGGCGGCGGGTGCGGCGGCTGCGGAAGCTAGCGGCGCAGCGGACGCTGCTCGGCGAGCATGTTGCGGATCGTCGTGGCGGCGACCCCGGCTTCGCCCATCGCGTGGCTGATCTGGTCGAGCCCCTTGGCGACGTCGCCGGCGGCGAACAGGCCGGGGACCGAGGTACGCTGGTGGTCGTCGACTTCGAGGCAGCCGTCCTCGGCGGCGCGCGCGCCGGCCTGGATCGCGAGCTGCGAGCGGATGCGCGAGCCCAGAGCGGGGTAGACGCTGTCGAAGGTCAGCCGGCCGTGCGCAGTATCGAAGGCGAGCTGGTCGCCCTCGATCGCATAGCCGCCGCACGGGCCGTCCACGCGCGCTATCCCGGCGTCGTCGAGCTGGACCGTCAGTTCGCCGGGAAGATCATGCTCGGCCTCGGGTGCGACCAGCGTGACGTCGGGAGTGTAGCCGCGCAGGAAGATCGCTTCGCGCACGCCATGCTCGCCGGTGCCGATCACGCCGACGCGCTTGTCGGTGACTTCATAGCCGTCGCAGATCGGACAATAGCGGAGCAGTCCGCGCTGAAGCGCCTCGCCGTGAAGGCCTTCCTCCATATCGGGACGGTGGTTGACCACCCCGGTGGCGAGCAGGATCGACCGCGCCCGATATTCGCGCGTGCCGACCCGGGCGACGAAGCCTTGATCCGCTACCTGCAGTTCGGTCACCTCGGCGAGTTCGCGCTCGGCGCCGTATTTTTCGGCCTGCTCGGCCATCAATGCGAGCAAGTCCTTGCCCGAAATGCCGTCGGGATAGCCGGCATGGTTATGCGTGCACGGGATCAGCGCCGCGCGGCTCGACCCGCAATCGAACAGCCGGATCTTGAGGTGGAAGCGGGCGAGATAGATCGCGGCGGTGAGTCCGGCGGGTCCGGCGCCGATGATGATGCAATCGTCCATGGAAGCGCGAAGCGCGCGACTGAGTGAGAGGTTCCTTGACCGTCGCTCCCGCCGTATATACATCCTGTATATACGGAGGCCGGCATGGGCGAGTACACGGCAAAGACTTTCAAATCGGGCAATTCGGTGGCGTTGCGCCTCCCGAAGGCGCTTGGGGTGAAGGAAGGCATGGAGATGAAGGTTCGCGAAGATCGCGGCGCTTTCATCGTCGAGCCGGTCGACAGGCCCAAGCGCAAATTCAACATCGACAAGGTTTGGGGCTGCGGCGCGGGTTCGGGGCTGAAGCTGATCGAGCCCGAGAATCGCGTATTCGAGCATCGTCCTCTGCTGTGGGAGGACCCGGACTGGCGTGCCAAGCTCGAGCGCGGCCAGTGAAGTTCCTGCTGGACTCCAATATCGTCATCGCGGCGTCGTTGGGATTGAACGCCGTATTGCGGGATCGCCTTTCGGCTTGCGACGAAGGCGATCTCGTCACTTCTGCAATTGCGTTGGCCGAGGTTCTCTTGGGTTCGGAACGGGGCAAGCCGCCCCCGATCGAGGCGATCGAAACGTTCATCGAGGAAGTCCCAGTCCTCGATTTCGATATGATGGCTGCGCGAGCCTATGCACGCCTGCCGTTCCAGCGCGGCAGCTACGACCAACTGATCGGAGCCCATGCGCTGTCACGCGATCTTGTCATGGTGACTGACAACGTCGCGGACTTTGCGGCGGTGCCGGCGTTGCGGGTTGAAAACTGGATGCGGCCATGACATTCGCCGCCACTGTTCTCACTCTCTACCCCGAGATGTTCCCCGGACCACTCGGCGCGTCGCTGGCCGGGCGGGCGCTGCGCGAGGGAGTTTGGAGCCTCGATGCGGTGCAGATCCGCGACTTCGCGACCGACAAGCACCGCTCGGTCGACTTCACGCCTGCGGGCGGCGGGGCGGGGATGGTGATGCGGGCCGACGTGCTCGGGGCGGCGCTCGACAGTGTCGCGCCCGGGCCTCCGGTGCTCGCGATGACGCCCCGTGGCGCGCCGCTCACCCAGGAGCGCGTGCGGGCGTTGGCGGCAGGGCGGGGGGTCACGATCCTGTGCGGGCGTTTCGAGGGGATCGACGAGCGATTGTTCGAGGCGCGCGACATCGAACAGGTGTCGATCGGCGACTATATCCTTTCGGGCGGCGAGATGGCCGCGCTGACCCTTCTCGACGCTTGCATTCGGCTGCTTCCCGGCGTAATGGGCGCGGCTTCCAGCGGCATGGACGAGAGCTTCGAGACGGGGCTGCTCGAATATCCGCAATATACCCGACCTGTAGAATGGGAAGGGCGCACGATCCCCGAAGTGCTGCGATCGGGGGATCATGCGAGGATCGAGGCTTGGCGACGTGCCCAGGCGGAGACCGACACACGGCTAAGGAGGCCGGACCTTTGGGAGCGCCATGAGGGCGCTCGGGTCCATCCTCCCTCTGGCGCGCAGCGACGAAACAGGAACGACAAGTCATGAACGTCATCCAGACGCTCGAAGCCGAGCAGATCGCCAAGTTCAACGAGACCAAGAAGATCCCGGAATTCCGTCCGGGCGACACCCTCCGCGTCGGCGTGAAGGTCGTCGAAGGCGAGCGCACCCGCGTGCAGAATTACGAGGGCGTGTGCATCGCCCGCGCCAATCGCGGCATGGGCAGCAGCTTCACCGTCCGCAAGATTTCGTTCGGTGAGGGCGTCGAGCGCGTCTTCCCGCTCTATTCGCCGAACATCGACACGATCGAAGTCGTCCGCCGCGGCGTCGTGCGTCGTGCGAAGCTCTATTATCTGCGTGGCCGCACCGGCAAGTCGGCGCGTATCGCCGAGCGCCGCGACGTGCGCACCAATGAGGTTGCCGCAGCCGAATAAGCTTAGGCTTATCGAGACAATAAGGGCGCGGTGGCGATGGCCACCGCGCCCTTTCTCATTGTGGTGTCGCTCAGCGCGCGCCCTGCAACGCGTCGCGAAGCTCGCGGACTCGGTCGTGCCCGCGGCGCACCGATTCATAGCATTGCTGGACCACGCCTTCGACACCGTCGGACATGCGATGGTCCTTCAGGACGCGATCGAACTCTTCCTTGAGATAATCCTCGCCGCGCTCGATCTCGCTCAGGATCGCCTCGTCGCCGCCACCGAGCAAGTGACGCAGATCTTCCCAGCGGCGATGCAGCGTCGCGGCGGCGGAGCCGTATTCGGCGGGGGTTCCGCCGAGTTCGCGGCTCTTGGCGGCCAGCGCCTCGACCACGCGGGCGCGGTCGGCCGCCATCTCGCGGAAGAAGGCAGCGTAGCGCCCGGCCTCGGCATGCTCGGCGGAATGCTCGTAGCCGCGGATGCTGTCGATCGTCGTGAAGATCAGGTCGTCCAGCTTGGAAACGTCGTGGTTGGCGGACATGGTGGTTCTCCCGATAGGCGAGGGCCAGAACCACCAGGTTTCGGGCTTGCTCCCCGCAAAGAGAGTCAATGCCGGCTTAGGTATAGCTGACGATCTCGAACTCGGTACCGTCATGGTCAAGGAAGTAGAAGCGCCGGCCGGGGTCGTAGTCGGCGTGCGCGAAGGGCACGAGCCCCGCGGCGACGACGCGGCGCTCCACCTCGTCGAGATCGTCGACAAGGATGCCGACATGGTTGAGTGGCCGGCCCTTAGCGAAGATCGCGGGATCGAGACGCTCGGGAGGCGTGTAGACGGCGAGATAGGTCCGCTCGTCGCCGACATGGACGACGCGGCCATTGTCGCGCGCCGCGCCCTCCCAGCGGACGTGCCAGTCGAACAGGTCGCGGAGCAGTCCGGCCATCCGCTCGGGGTCGCTGACGGTGAGGTTGACGTGCTCGATATAGGGTGCGGGCATGGAAGTCCTTTCGGATTTGGAGGCCATCCCGCAAGCAGCTACAACCTCAACCTAAGTTGAGGTCAAGCGCGAAAAAATCGGAGGCAGGGATGGGCCGCGGAAACGAATTGCTGACCATCGGCGAACTGGCGGCGCGCACCGGGCTGTCGGTGTCGGCGGTGCGCTTCTACGAAGGCAAGGGGCTGGTCCATCCGATCCGCACGAGCGGCAACCAGCGCCGCTTCCTGCGCGCCGACATCCGCCGCATCTCGTTCGCGCTGATCGCGCAGCAATTGGGCTTCACACTGCCGCAGATTGCCGCCGAACTCGCCAAATTGCCGCAGGACAGCGCGCCGAGCGCCGCCGACTGGAAGCGGATCAGCCGCGGCTTCCGCCAGGTGATCGAGACGCGCGTCGCGCAGCTGCAGCGCACGCTCGACGATCTCGACGGTTGTATCGGCTGCGGCTGCCTGAGCCTCCGGAAATGCGCGCTCTACAATCCCGACGATCGCGCCGCCGCGAACGGCGCCGGACCGCGCTTCATCCTCGTCTCGCGCAAGGTGGCGATGGGGCTCGCGGACTAGCCCTTTACCGGCGAAGTGCACGCCGCGATAAGGCGCGTTCGTCCGCGGTCGTCGGGCGCGAACTCCGGAGAGACGGGAATGCGTACATGGTTGCTGGGATTGGCTTTGGTCGCGCTGGGAGCACCGCTGATGACCGGTGAGGCGGCGGCGCAGGCCAGGGACCTTACGCTCGACCGCGTCTTCGCCAGTCCCGACCTCGCCGGCACCACGCCGCGTAAGCTGACGCTGTCGCCCGACGGAAAGTTCGTGACCCTGCTGCGCAACCGCGCCGACGAGAAGGAGCGCTTCGACCTGTGGGCGATGGACACGCGCACCGGCCAATGGCGGATGCTGGTCGATTCGAAGAAGCTCGGCACTGGCGCCGCGCTTTCCGAGGCTGAGAAGATGCAGCGCGAGCGCGCCCGCATCGGCGGGACCAAGGGGATCGTCTCTTATGACTGGTCGGCCGATTCGCAGTCGATCCTGGTGCCGCTCGAGGGCGAGCTCTATCTCGCGCGGCTCGACGGCCGCGTGCAGAAGCTCGCCGCGGCGGCGGGGCCCAAGCTCAACGCGGTGATCAGCCCATCGGGGCGCTTCGCCAGCTACGTCCAAGACCAGAATTTGGTGGTAATGGACCTCGCCGGCGGCACGCCGAGGCGGCTGACGGCGGACGGCGCGGACACGGTGCATTGGGGCGAGGCCGAGTTCGTCGCGCAGGAGGAAATGGACCGCCCGACCGGATATTGGTGGGCGCGCGACGACAGCCGCGTCGCGGTCGAGCGCTTCGACGAAGCGCCGGTGGGCGTGGTCACCCGCGCCGCGATCGGCGCCGAGGGTACCAACATCTACCAGCAGCGCTATCCCAAGGCAGGCACGCCCAACGCGCTGGTCGAGCTCTATGTGATGCGGCCCGACGGCAGCGCCAAGGTCAAGGTCGATCTCGGCCAGGAGACCGATATCTATCTTGCGCGGGTCAATTGGTCGCGCGACAGCAAGACGCTGTACGTCCAGCGCCAGAACCGCGACCAGACCGTGCTCGACGTGCTCGTGGTCGACCCGGCGACGGGCAAGTCGCGCGTGCTGTTCAGCGAGAAATCGGGGCCGAAGAGCTGGGTCAATCTGTCGAACGCGCTGACACCGCTCGACGACGGCAGCCTGCTCTGGTGGTCCGAGCGCGACGGCCATGGCCACCTCTATCGTTTCGCCAATGCCAAATGGACCCAGGTCACCAAGGGCGCCTGGGAAGTCACCCCCGATGTGGTCGGCGTCGACCAGGCGAAGGGCGAGGTGTTTTTCCTCGGCAACAAGGACGGCGTGCTCGAACGCCACCTCTATGTCGCGAGCTACCGCAAGCCGGGCGCCGTGACGCGGCTGACCGAGACAGGCTGGTGGAACGGCGCGGTGATGGACCCGGCGGGCACCCGCGCGATCGTCACGCGATCGAACACCGACCAGCCGTCGCAGGTCTATCTCGCCGATGCCTCCGGCAAGCGGATCGCCTGGGTGAACGAGAATGCGGTCACCGCGGCGGATCATCCCTATAATCCGTATCTCGCCAGCCACCGCGAGCGCACCTTCGGCACGATCAAGGGTCCCGACGGCACCGAGCTCCATTGGGAGATGGTTTCGCCCCAGCGGGTGCCGGGCAAGCGCTACCCGGTGTTCTTCCAGCATTATGGCGGGCCGCATTCGCAGACGGTGAGCAAAGCGTGGGGCGGGGCGCTCCAGCAATATATCGTCGATCGCGGCTATGTCTGGTTCCAGATCGACAATCGCGGCTCGGCCAATCGCGGCAAGGCGTTCGAAGACGCGATCTGGCACGCGATGGGATCGGTCGAGGTCGAGGACCAGGTCGCCGGCGCGAATTATCTCAAGACGCTCGACTTCGTCGATCCGAAGAAGATCGTCACCTATGGCTGGTCGTACGGCGGCTATATGTCGCTCAAGCTGCTCGAGGCGGCGCCGGGGGTGTTCGCCGCGGGCGTCGCGGGTGCGCCGGTGAGCAAATGGGAACTCTACGACACCCATTATACCGAGCGCTATATGGGCGACCCGACCAAGGTGGCGAAGGCGTATAAGCGCTCCGACACGATCACCGACGCAGCCAAGATCAAGGATCCGCTGCTGATCCTCCACGGCATGGCCGACGACAATGTCGTGCTCGAGCACACCACCGCGATGGCGGCGACGCTCCAGCAGCAGGAGGTGCCGTTCGAGATGATGCTCTATCCGGGCCACACCCACCGCGTCGGCGGGCCGGGGATCAGCGAGCATCTGTGGAACACGATCCTCGGCTTCCTGGACCGGCACACCGGCGCGGCCGGGCGCTGAGGCTCAGCTCCCCGCTCGTGCCGCCGGCGCAGTGCTCGCGCGCAGGATGAGGGCATGCGGCAGCAGGCGGGTAGGGGGCACCGCGTCGCCGGCGCCGCGCTGGGCTTGCGTCAGCAGGTCGACCGCGGTCACCGCCATCTCGAAATTGGGCTGGCGGATCGTGCTTAGCTGCGGCCAGGCCATCCGCGCGATTGCGGCGTCGTCGAATCCGGCGATCGAAAGCCGTTCGGGAACCGCGATACCGAGCCGCATTGCCGCGACGAGCACGGCGAGCGCCATCTCGTCATTGGCCGCGAAGATAGCGCTCGGCCGCGCGGCGGTGTCGAGCAGCCGCTCGGCGGCGTCGAGTCCGGAGCGGAAGGTGAAGTCGCCCTGGAGCGTGCGCGAATCGGGCACTGCCAGTCCGGCCTGCGCCATCGCCTGGCAAAAACCTTCCAGGCGCCGCGCCGCCGCGTGGTGGGTGGGATTGCCTTGGATGAATGCGATGTCGCGATGCCCGAGGCGGATCAGCTGCTCGGTCATCTCGCGCGCCGCACCGCGATCATCCATCTGCACGCGCGGCGTACGATCGGGGAAGTCGCCGGGGGACACCCTCACGACCGGTACGGAGTATCGCTCGAACAGGTCGAGCAATTCGGGCCAGTCGCACAAGGGCGGCGTCAGGATGGCACCGCCCAGCCGCACCGCGCGCAACGACGCTTCGCATTCCTCGAGCCAGCCCGCGCGGTCGCGGTCGAGTTGCTCGACGACGAGGTGGTAGCTCAGTTCGCGGCAGCGCGAGAGTGCGCCGCGCTGGAGATCGGCGGCATAGGTCGACGCCGGATCGTCGAAGAACAGGCCGAGCAGGAAGGAACGCGAGCTCGACAATTCACGCGCGAATGCGTTGGGGCGATAGCCGAGCTCCTCGACCACGCTCTGTACCGCGGCGCGCAGTTCAGCGCGGACATAGGACTCGCCATTGATGACGCGTGAAACGGTCTTGGGAGAGACACCCGCGCGCGCAGCGACATCCTTGATGGTTATGGTCTTCATTGCGTCGCTTCGAACCCTATCGTCATGTTAGCGTTAACGCCAGCCTCAGCCTGGCACGCCGCGCACACGCACCAAAACCGCAGCTGATGACATGCGCTTGACATCGATGTCAGATCGTATCAGACAACGATGTCAGAAGATAAGCCTCGTTTCAGAAGGCGCGCAGGGAGGGTGATGGTGAACGACTGCATTGATGCGGCTCGCGTGCTCGGCACACGCCCTTTCCAGCAAATCCATTTCTCGGCTCGCCAGTCTCGTGGGAACCCCTCCGGCCACCCAATGGGTCGGAATTTCGCGGCCATCGCCGTCGGGCGGTGGCCGCGCTTTTTTGGGGGTCCGAGCCAGGCAGTGCTGTCGCCGTCGCGCTTCAAGGGATTTTCGGCTCGATGATCGCAAAGCGCGTCTTGCTTGCCATTGCCTTGCTAGGTTCGGTGGCGCCGATTGCGGTCGCTGCCCAGCAGGCTCCTGCCGCCCAGGCGCAGCCGTGGCGCGACCGCACCCGCACTGCCGAGGCGCGCGCGGATGCGCTGGTCAAGGCGATGACCCACGCGGAGAAGCTGCGCTACGTGCACGGCCTTTTCCCGCCGATGACCAAGTCCACGCCGAGCGACATGATTCCCTCGGCAGGCTATGTCCCCGGCGTGCCGCGCCTCGGCATTCCGACGCTCCGGGAAAGCGATGCCAGCCTGGGCGTCGCCAATCAGGTCGAGCAGCGCAAGGGCGATACCGCGACGGCACTGCCATCGAGTCTCACCACCGCCGCGACCTTCGACATCGAGATGGCCCGCAAGGGCGGTGCGATGATCGGTGCCGAGGCGCGTGCCAAGACTTTCAACGTGCTGTTGGCCGGGGGGGTCAATCTGACGCGCGACGCGTGGAATGGCCGCAACTTCGAATATCTCGGCGAGGATCCGCTGCTCGCGGGCAAGATGGCCGGGGCGTCGATCGACGGCATTCAGTCCAATCACATCGTCTCGACGGTCAAGCATTTCATCCTCAACAGCCAGGAAAGCGGCCGCGCGGTGCTCAATGCCCGCATCGACGAGGCGGCGCTGCGCGAGAGCGATCTGTTGGCCTTCGAACTGGCGATCGACGCGGGCAAGCCGGGCTCGGTGATGTGCGCCTACAACCGCATCAACGGCGACTATGCGTGCGAGAGCCGCCGCATGCTCACCGACGTGCTGCGCGGCGACTGGCATTATCCCGGCTGGGTGATGAGCGACTGGGGCGCGGTGCACTCGACCGTCAAGGCGGCGAACTCCGGGCTCGATCAGCAATCGGGGCAGGAGCTGGACAAGGCGATGTACTTCGCCGAGCCGCTCGATGCTGCGATCCAGGCGGGGCTGGTGTCCGAGGCGCGGCTCGACGAAATGGTCCGCCGCATCCTCGTCGGCGTGATCGCCAGCGGGCTCTACGACAATCCCACGCCGGCGACTGCGCAATCGATCGACTATGCCGCGCATGCCGAGGTCGCCCAGCGCGTCGCCGAGGCGGGTATCGTGCTGCTGCGCAACCAGGGCGACGTGCTGCCGCTCGCCAGGACCGCCAAGCGGATCGTCCTGATCGGCGGCCATGCCGATGTGGGGGTGCTGTCGGGGGGCGGATCGAGCCAGGTCCGCTCGGTGGGCGGCGTGCCGGTAGAGATCCCGCTGACCGAGGGCGCGGCGGCGTCGTTCGCGCGCATCACCTGGCACAATTCGTCACCGCTGCGCGCGATCCGTGCGCTCGCCCCGCAGGCGCAGGTGACCTATATCGATGGCAGCGATCCCGCCGCCGCAGCCGCGGCCGCGCGCGCGGCCGATATCGCGATCGTCTTCGCGACGCACTGGACCACCGAGGCGCAGGACCCGCCCTCGCTGTCGCTCCCCGACGGCCAGGACGGGCTGATCACCGCGGTCGCCAAGGCCAATACCAAGACCGTGGTGGTGCTCGAGACCGGCGGGCCGGTGCTGATGCCTTGGATCGAACAGGTGCCCGCGGTGGTCCAGGCCTGGTATCCAGGGCAGCGCGGCGGCGAGGCGCTCGCGGCAATCCTGTTCGGTGCGGTCAACCCGTCGGGCCGGCTGCCGATCAGCTTTCCGCGTGCAACCGAGCAATTGCCGCGCCCCGCACCGGTCATCCCTGCCGGCGGCGCTCCCGATTCGGCGAGCAACACCGGCGCAGGGGACGGCAGTGCGGTGCCGGTATGGGACGTCGATTACAGCGAAGGCGCCAATGTCGGCTATCGCTGGTACGCGGCCAAGCGGGACAAGCCACTATTCCCCTTCGGCTACGGCCTCAGCTACAGCCGATTTGCGTTCTCCGGCGCGAAGTTCGCCGGCGGCGCTTCGCCGAGCGTCAGCTTCACCGTCCGCAACCTTGGCAAGCGCGCGGGAGCCGTCGTACCGCAATTGTACGTCACCGCGCCCGACGGTGCGCCGCTTCGCCTTGCCGGCTGGAAGCGGCAATGGCTGGAGCCAGGTCAGTCCGCGCAGGTGTCGCTCAGCGCGGATCGCCATGCGCTGGCACGTTGGCAAGCGAATGGCTGGGTCGTTGCAGGCGGCAAGTATCGCCTGTCGCTGGCGCAGGATGCCGAACATTTCGTCAGCGAAGGAGTGGTCGATGTCCCTGCGACGAAATGAACACGGAAAGACGTAATTTCATCGACTAGTGACAACGCTGTCGCTATTACATGGTACGGTCCTGTTGAGAAGACCGATAACAATCCGGCCATAAGTGCCGGCAAGGGAGGGATGTATGATTGACTTCAAATCAACCGCGTTGAAACGAACCGTTTCGTTGATGGCCGTGGCCGCCGCGCTGGCATTGCCGGGCTTTGCTGCGGCGCAGACCGCCGAAGCGCCGGCTGCCGGCGCCCAGACCGATGACGGCTCGGCCGGCGACGAAGTCGTCGTCACCGGCGTGCGCGCCTCGCTCGAACGCTCGATCGAGATCAAGCGCGAATCGAGCGGCGTGGTCGACGCGATCTCGGCCGAAGACATGGGCAAGTTCGCCAACACCAACCTGGCGGAATCGCTCCAGCGCATCACCGGCGTGTCGATCGACCGCGTCAACGGCGAAGGCTCGACCGTGACGGTGCGCGGCTTCGGCGCGCAGTACAACCTGGTCACGCTCAACGGACGCCAGCTCGCCACCTCGAACATCGTCGCAGTCGGCGGCGACCAGGGCGGTGACGGTGCCGGCGGCTTCGGCCGCTCGTTCGACTTCTCCAATCTCGCCTCCGAAGGCGTCAAGACGCTCGAAGTCTACAAGACCGGCCGGGCGGCGATCCCCTCGGGCGGTATCGGCGCGACGATCAACATCGTCGGCGTCCGCCCGCTCGATCAGGGCGCCGGCTTCACCGGGTCGATCGGCGCCAAGGCGAGCTACGACAACAGCACCGACCAGTGCATCGACTGCGGCAGCAAGGTCACGCCGGAAGTCTCGGGCATCGCCAGCTGGGCCAATAGCGACGAGACCTTCGGCGTCTCGCTGTTCGGCAGCTATCAGAAGCGCAACTTCAGCTTCCCGAGCCAGGCGAACGACTATTGGGAAATGCACCCCGCCGGCTTCTTCCTCGATCCGGCGAACGGCTTCGTGAAGGCTGGCGCGACGATCACCAACGCGCCGAGCGACCCCAACACGCTGGTCGCGGTGCCGCATGACTTCCGCTACCACTTCTCCGAAGCCAGCCGCGAGCGGCTGAACGGCCAGGCGGTGATGCAGTTCAAGCCGACCGACAGCCTGACCCTGACCGTCGACGGGCTCTATGCGCAGCTCAAGGAATCCGAGCGGCGCTCGAGCCAGTCGAACTGGTTCAGCCGTCCGTTCGACGCGGTCACCTTCGACGATTCGAGCAACGGCATCGCCACCACGCAGTATCTTCACGAGACGATCAACGGCGTGAAGGACGAGGCGTTCGAGCAGGCCTATCGCGCGCAGAAGAACCGCCTCTACGACATCGGCGCCAATCTGAAGTGGGACCTGACCGATCGCTTCAGCCTGAGCTTCGACGGCCATATCGGCAAGGCGGAGAGCCTGCCCGACAATCCCAACGGCCAGACCTCGACCACGGTCGCCTTCAACGGCAACATCGTGAGCTCGCACTCGCTGACCTGGGATGACGAGGGCTTCCCGACCCAGACGCTGACGATCAACGACAATGTCGCCAAGACCAACCCGGTCGGCACCCCGTTCCGCAACGGCAACGGCAACGGCATCTTCGACGAGGGTGATCTGTCGGGCGCGGTGCAGCGCCAGTTCGCGTCAAGCCAGACGCAGCGCATCAAGGAAGGCCGGATCGACGCCGGCTGGGATCTCGGCGAGGGCAGCCGCTTCGACTTCGGCGGCGACTATCGCCGGACCGAGACGCGCCAGAACCAGTACAACACCCGTCAGGTGCTCGGCGACTGGAACAACGCGCTCGCGCCGGACATCGCGGCCTATGCGCCGGGTCTGGTGAAGCAATATTGCCTCGCCTGCCTGTTCACGCACAACAATGCCACCGCCCCCGACGCCGCGTCGGTCGCGTGGCGCGCACAGGACGCGACCGCGCTCTACAACGCGCTCTACGGCCATTATATCGGCGTCACCAACGACGGCGTGAACCACCAGAACAACATCGACACCAACACCGATAATCGGGTGAACGAAGATATCTGGGCGGTCTATGGTCAGCTGACCTGGAAGGGCGAAATCGGCGGCGCCCGGGCCAGCCTCGTTGCCGGCATGCGCTACGAGAGCACCAAGGTGAACGCGGTTTCGCTCCAGCAGGTGCCGCTGGCGGTGGTGTGGACCGCGGACAACGACTTCAGCGTCACCAACTCGCCCGACCGCCAGGAAGTCTTCGGGCACGGCAGCTACACCAACCTGCTGCCCTCGGTGGACTTCCAGGTCGAGTTCATGCCCAACGTCATCGGTCGCGCCTCGTACAGCAAGACGATCTCGCGCGCGCCCTATGGCAGCCTGTTCGCCTCGACCAGCGCGGGCGGACTCAACAACCCGACCGCGCTAGGTGGCGTCGCTACGGGCTTCCAGAACAACACCAATCTGAAGCCGCTCGAGTCGGATAACTTCGACGTCTCGTTCGAATGGTATCCGCGCAAGGACGTCTATCTGTCGGTCGGCTTCTTCGACAAGCGGGTGCGCAACTTCATCGGCAACACCGTGGTTTCGCAGAATCTGTTCGGCCTGCGCGACCCGACCAGCGGCGACAGCACCACCAATGCCGGCAAGGGCCGCGACATCCTGACGGCGCTGGGCGCCGCCAACACCAACGCAAACCTGTTCACCAGCGCGGCAATCGTGCAGAAGTATAACGGCAACGTCGCGCAGGCGACCGCCGAGCTGGCGGCGAATTATGTCCCGGCGCAGCGCGAGTTCAGCAACGATTACATCAGCTCGGTGCTGGCGGCGTACGACGTGACCGCCACGGCCGCGAACCCGCTGCTCAACTTCTCGGTCAACACGCCGATCAACAACAAGGACGCCGAGATCTACGGCGCCGAAATCGCCGGCCAGTACTTCCTCGGCGAGACCGGCTTCGGCATCGCCGCCAGCTACACGCTGGTGCGCGGCAATATCGGCTTCGACGTCACGGCGGATCCGACCGCCAACCAGTTCGCACTGGTCGGCCTCAGCGACACCGCCAACGTGACGCTGATCTACGACAAGGGCGGCCTGTCGGCACGTCTCGCCTATAACTGGCGCGACAAGTTCCTGTCGGACGTCAATCGCGGCGGCGACCACAATCCGGTCTTCTACGACCCGTACAACCAGCTCGACCTGAGCATCAGCTACGATCTGACGAAGAACATCTCGATCAGCTTCGAAGGCATCAACCTGCTCGAGGAAGGCGTGCGGAGCTACAGCCGCGACTACATCAACACCTGGTACGAGGCGGAAGGTTCCGCCCGTTACCTGCTCGGCGCGCGCTTCCGCTTCTGAGGCGTTGCTCCTGCAATCCTGGAAAGGCCGCTCGCGCAGGGCGGCCTTTCTTGTTTATGATCGGAGGATCATGACCCAAGCCGTTCTCAACAACATTGATCATGCCGATTTGCGGGTGAAGCTGGAACGCGGGGCCGCGTTCGGCGACGCCGTCAACCAGGCGCTCGTCTTCCCTACCGAATTCGAGGCGCTGCAGCGCGAATATGTCATCCTGTTCCGCCGCGGTGACGAGGGGACCTGGCGGTCCACCGTGCTGCTGGGGCTCGATTCGGGCGAGAACCTGTTCCTCGACGGGGATCGCTGGGACGCGCATACCATCCCGGCGCTGATGCTGCGCGGCCCGTTCTCGATCGGCGTGCCGCGGCCGGGCGAGGGCGGCGAACCGATGATCCATGTCGATCCCGAGCATCCGCGCATCTCCCGCGAAGACGGCGCACCGCTGTTCCTCGAGCAGGGCGGCAACTCCCCTTATCTCGAGCTGATCGCGGGCGTATTGCAGACGATCTTTATCGGCGATCAGGCGAGCCCCGCGATGTTCGCCGCGTTCGAAGCCGCGGGATTGCTCGAGCCGTTGACCCTCGACGTCGAGCTCAGCAGCGGCCGCACCTACAAGATCCCGGACTGCTATACGATCAACGCCACCCGGCTGGCCGAGCTCGACGGTCCCGCGCTGGCGGCGTTGCATCGCAACGACTTCCTGCGCTGCGCGGTGTGGCAGCTGTCGTCCTTGGCCAATCTCTCGCGGCTCGTCGCGCGCAAGGAGCGGCGCGAGGCCTGAGCGCATCCTCTCCCTTTCCAGCCATCGGAGCCTGCAGATGACCGAGGGGTCCAAATTTCGTGTCGTCATCGCCGGGGGCGGTACCGCAGGCTGGGTCGCCGCGGCGGCGCTGGTCCGGCAGCTGGGTCCGCTGCTCGATATCGCCTTGGTCGAATCGGATGCGATCGGCACGGTGGGGGTGGGCGAATCGACCATCCCCACGGCGCGCACCTTCCATGCGCTGCTCGGCATCAACGAGCGCGTTTTCATGCGTGACACCAACGCGACCTTCAAGCTCGGCATCTCGTTCGAGAACTGGCTGCGCGACGGCGACCGTTACTTCCATCCGTTCGGCACCGTCGGGCGGTCGATGCCGCTCGCCGACTTCCAACATTTCTGGCTGCGCGCCCGCGACCGCGGCTTTGGCGGCTATTATACCGATTACTCGCTCGAGACGCAGGCGGCGCTGGCGGGCAAGTTCGCCACCGGCGAGCAGTCGCCGCTCGCCTTCGCCTACCACCTCGACGCGACCGCTTACGCCGCGTTCCTACGCTCGCTCGCCGAGCCGGCGGGTGTTCGCCGCGTCGAGGGCAGGATCGCCAGGATCGAGCGCGACGGCGAGAGCGGCGACATCGCGGCGCTGGAACTCGAATCCGGCATGCGCATAGAAGGCGACCTGTTCATCGATTGCACCGGGTTCCGGGCGCTGCTGATCGAGGAGACGCTCCAGACCGGGTTCGAGGACTGGGGCCATTGGCTCCCCACCGACAGCGCCTTCGCGGTGCAATCGGAGACGACCGAGCCGCCGGTGCCCTATACCCGCGCGATCGCGCACGGCGCTGGCTGGCGGTGGCGCATTCCGCTCCAGCACCGAATGGGCAATGGTTTCGTCTTCTCCAGCGCGCACCTCTCCGACGACGAGGCGCGGTCGCAATTGCTCGCCGCGGTGCCGGGTAAGCCATTGTTCGACCCGCGGCTGATCCGCTACCGGACCGGCACGCGGCGCAAGACGTGGAACCGCAATTGCGTAGCGCTGGGCCTGGCGAGCGGCTTCATCGAGCCGCTCGAATCGACGAGCATCCATCTGGTGATGATCGCGGTGACCCGGCTGATCCAGAATTTCCCGATGCGCCGCGACATGGCGGCGCTCGCCGACCAGTTCAACGAACAGGCGCGTGCCGAGGCCGAGCATATCCGCGACTTCATCATCCTGCACTACAAGCTCAACGCGCGCGACGAGCCGTTCTGGCGCGAACATGCCGCGCGGCGGGTCCCCGACAGCCTGGAAGCGCGCATGGCGTTGTTCCGCGAGAGCGCAATGGCCTATCAGGGCTCCAACGACCTGTTCCGTATCGACAGCTGGAACGCGGTGATGATGGGGCAGGGGGTGATGCCCGACGATTATCATCGCATGCCGGCGCTGATGCCCGACGCCGACCTGGAAAAGGCGCTGAGCGACCTGCGCGCGGGGATCGCGGTACAGCTGGCCAAGCTGCCGCGGCACGCCGATTTCCTTGCCAGCGAATTCGGCGCGCGCCAGCCGGCTTGAGGGCCGGCGGCAGGAAGCTGGCGCGCCCGGTTGGATTCGAACCAACGACCACAGGCTTAGAAGGCATGTGCTCTATCCAGCTGAGCTACGGGCGCGCGCCGGGCTGCCCTAGCGCGGATTGCGTCGCGGCGGAACCGGCATCATAACCACGCGATGACCGAGGGGGCAGAAAGGCCGGCGCACGTCGCCGCGCGCGACGTGGCGGGCGGGCAGTTCCGCTATTTCGACTTCGTGATGGTCGCGTTCGTCGTCGTGCTGCTGCTCTCCAACATCATCGGGGCGAGCAAGCGATCGGTGATCGACTTGCCGTTTGTCGGGCTTTGGCCGTTCGGAGCGGGCATCCTGTTCTTCCCGATCAGCTATGTGATCGGCGACGTGCTCACCGAGGTCTATGGCTATGCCCGGGCGCGTCGCGTGATCTGGGCGGGCTTCGTCGCGATGCTGTTCATGATCGTGATGTGCATCGTCGTCGTCGCCTTGCCGCCGGACCAGGGCTGGACGGGGCAGGCGGCGTACGAGCAGATCTTCGGCTTCGGCAGCATCCCGCGGATTGCCGTCGCATCGATCATCGCCTTCTGGTGCGGCGAGTTCGTCAATTCGTTCGTGCTGGCGCGGATGAAGATCGCGACACGCGGCCGGCACCTCTGGGCGCGGACGATCGGGTCGACGGTCTTCGGCGAGGCGGTCGACAGCCTGATCTTCTACCCGCTCGCATTCCTGGGCGCCGAGGGCTGGAGCACCTCGCAGATGATCACCGTACTATTCACGCAATGGGCGCTCAAGGTCGGGTGGGAAGTCCTGCTCACGCCGTTCACCTATCTCGTCGTCGGCTTCCTCAAGCGGCGCGAGGGCGTCGACGTCTATGACGAGGGCACCGACTTCACGCCCTTCGCCACCCGGGTCTGATGAGCCCGCTCCAGTCGGTCAAACTCTGGCTGGTCGGGCATGTCGGGCTCGCCAAGGATGCGCTGCACGTCCATGTCGGGCTGCTGCTGTTCGTCGGCAGCGCCTTGCTGTTCCGCTGGCCGGTGCGCAGCTGGAAGCCCTGGGCGGTGGCACTGGCCGCGGCGCTCGCCGGCGAGATCTGGGACCTGCGCGACAGCCTGGTCTATCACACCCGCATCGCGCTCTGGGCGAACTTCCACGACATATGGAACACGATGCTGTGGCCGAGCCTGTTCGTGCTGCTGGCGCGGATGACGCCGCTGTTCGCTCGGCAGGAGACCCGGCGCTAGGGATGCAAATTGCGCACTTGCGCAAGCGTTGCAGGATCGGAACAATCGCGCGCGGCGTTGGGAGGAGGGTGCAATGGCTGCCGAGGAAGCGACGTTCACGAGCACCGACGGGATCGAGATCTTCTATCGCGCCTGGCAGCCTGCCGAGGCGCCGCGCGCAATGGTGGTGATCTGCCACGGGTTCAATGCGCATGGCGGACAGTATCGCTGGGCGGCGGAGCAGTTCGTCGCCAGCGGCTATGCGGTGTTCGCCGCCGACCTGCGCGGGCGTGGACGTTCTACGGGCGAGCGCTTCTATGTCGACGATGTCGCGGAATATGTCGCCGATCTCGCGGGGATGATCGCGATCGCCAAGGCGCGGCATCCGGACCTCAAGGTCTTCCTGCTCGGGCACAGCGCCGGCGGGGTGGTCTCGGCGAGCTATGCGCTCGACCACCAGGCCGAGATCCAGGGCTTCATCTGCGAGGACTTCGCCTTCCAGGTACCCGCGCCGAGCTTCGCGCTGGCCGCGATCAAGGGGCTGAGCCATGTCGCGCCGCGGCTAGGCGTGCTGAAGCTCAAGAACGCGGATTTCTCGCGCGATCCGGCGGCAGTTGCGGCGCTTGACGCCGATCCGCTGATCAAGGACGAGACCCAGCCCGCGGCGACGGTGGCGGCTTTGGTCCGGGCCGACGAGCGGCTGCGCGCCGAATTCCCGACGATCACGCTGCCGCTGCTGATCCTGCACGGCACCGGCGACAAGGCGACGGTCTATCACGGCAGCGAGTTCTTCCACGAGACTGCGGGTTCGACGGACAAGACGCTCAAGCTGTATGATGGCCATTATCACGATTTGCTCGCCGATCTGGGCAAGGAAGAAGTGATGGCGGACATCCAGGCGTGGATCGCGGCGCGGCTCTAGGCTGGCGCTGTGATTTTTCGCCTGCGACCTTCTGGGGTTCGAAGTTGTCGAAGCTGCGGCTCTGGCGCAGGTTTCCCCGAAATGCGCCTGGGAAGCGCATGCCAAGCTACTATTACGCGCCATCGACGCTACGATCGCGCGCCACCTACGCGCTACCTACGCGCCATCCACGCCCCACTTGTGCACCACGCACGCGCCACCCAAGCGCCGCCCGCGCACCACCTAGGCGCCACCCGCGCGCCACCCGCGCGCCACCCAAGCGCCGCCCGCGCGTCCCGCAGGCTTCACCAAGCGTTCCGCACGCGACATCGCTGCGCCAGGGGTGCCATTTTGCCGAATGCCCAGCAGAAAAGGCGACCGGTTCAACCATGCGAAAGAGCGGCCGGCGAAGCCGACCGTCCGAGGCAAGCAGGTCAAATCCTACATTGCAAGGGAGCGGCTATTCACCCCCGTCGGGTCTGACATCGCGGTTGTTGCATGATAGCTCTCCACCATTTTCGCGCCGATCCTGACGCCCGCCTGTCTCTTGCCGACGCAGCGGCGGCGGCGGCGATGCGCTACCGCGTCGGCGGTCCGCTGATCGACGGGCTGATGGCCGAATTGGGCATGAACCGCACGTCGCTGAACGGCATGCTATCCGGCAGCGCCGCGCCGAGCGTGCCGGACGTCAAGGCGCCGGCGCTGAACGGGAGCGATTCCGGCGAAGCAGTCGCGTCCTGAGGAAGGGATGCGGGCTGGTCGCGCAGGCTCCATCGAGGAGCATGCATGGCGCCCGGTCAGGCGACGGCTTCGAGCAGGCCTTCGAACAGGCGACGGCCGTCGGTGCCGCCGTGCGCGGCTTCGATGCGGCGTTCGGGGTGTGGCATCATGCCGAGCACGTTGCCGCCGGCATTGAGCAGCCCGGCGATGTTACGCGCCGAGCCGTTGACGTCCTCGGCGTAGCGGAAGGCGACACGGCCTTCGCCTTCGAGTGCGTCGAGCGTCTCGGCGTCCGCGAAGTAATTGCCGTCATGGTGCGCGACGGGGATGGTGATCGTCTCGCCGCTGTCATAGCCGCTGGTGAACAGCGACTGGCTGTTGTCGACGGTCAGCGCGACGTTGCGGCAGACGAAGTTGAGCCCCGAATTGCGCATCAGCGCGCCGGGAAGCAGGCCGGCCTCGGTGAGGATCTGGAAGCCGTTGCAGATGCCGATCACCGGCAGGCCCTTGTTCGCCGCCTCGACCACCGCGCGGACGATCGGCGAGCGTGCCGAGATCGCGCCGCAGCGCAGATAGTCGCCATAAGAGAAGCCGCCGGGCAGGGCGACGAGGCCCACGCCGTCGGGCAGCGCGCTCTCGCCATGCCAGACCATCGCCGGGGCAGTGCCGGTCACGTCTTCGAGCGCGGTCGCGATGTCGCGATCGCAATTGGAGCCGGGGAAGACGATGACCGCGGTCTTCATGCCCGCTCGACCCGGTAATTCTCGATGACGGTGTTGGCGAGCAACTTGCGGCACATCTCGTCGATCGCTTCGTCGCTGGTGCCGTCGGCGACTTCGAGCTCGAAGATCTTGCCGGCGCGGACGTCGTCGACGCCCTGGAAGCCGAGCCCGGCGAGCGCGTGCTGGATGGCCTTGCCCTGCGGATCTAGGACGCCGTTCTTCAGGGTGACGATGATGCGGAGCTTCATGGCGGGCAGCCTATGGCCGCACGCGCCGAGTCCCGCAATCAGAAATAGCGGGCGAGCGCGGCGCGGAAGCGCAGCCGATCGGTGGCGTAGAGCGGCAGCGACGAGTCTGCGCGTGCGTAGGTGACGCTGACTTCCGGGGAGAACCCGAACACGCGCACTTTGCGGTTGCCGAGCGTGGCGCGGCCGGTGAAGCGCCAGTCGGACCGCGGATCGTCGGAGAAGAACAGCATCGGCGCGTCGTAGCGCGCGCGCGAGACGCTGCCGGTCAGCCCGAAATTGAGGCCGTAGGGCAGTTCGCCGCCGAAGCCGCCGGTGACGCCGAGCTCGGTGCTCGAATAAGCGGCTTCCTTGAGCCAGTCGCGCCGCACGAACGCGCCGACCGAGCCGACCAGGCTGCGCGACAGCGCGTGCTCGTAGCTCGAATAGAGGCCGAGCTGCCAGCCGTCATAGCCGTCATTGAAGCGGACGTCGGTGCGGCGCGCGTCGAGCTGGATGCCGGCGCGGTCGCGCATGCCGATATTGGTCTGCGCGCCGAGCTTGACGCCGGCCTGGCGGCTGACGAGGTGTCCGCCATACCAGCGCTGCGCCGCCACTGCCTCGGCCGAGACGTTGGTCGATTGCGAGAGGCGGAGCTCGGGGCCGGCGGCGAGCTGGACGAGGTAATCGTCATAGGCGCTGCCCGCATAATTGGCGCCGCTGCTGTCGAAATCGACCAGCATCGAGAGATTGTCGGCGGTGGGCAGCCGCAGCCCTGCCGAAATCGTCGCGGTCTGGCCGGTGCCCGAGCGCGCCTTGGCGTCCTCGTTGAGGGTTAGCGGTAGCGACAGGCCTCCGAAATTGACGTTGACCTGGTCGTTGCCGGTGGCGTTGTTGATGTTGGTGTCGGGGGCGATGCCGAAATCCACGTCGAAGCGCCAGGCGCGCTGCTGGCGGATCACCGCGCGGACGCCGCGGATCGCCTTGGCGAGTTCGGGCGGAAGCTCGCTATCCTGTCCGGCGAGGCGGAACTGCTTGTCGGCGCTCTGCGGCTTGCCCATCGCCATCATCGCCTTGCCGAGCTCGAGCCGGACGCGGGTCTGGTTGGGATCGTCGGCGAGGATCGCCTTGTACTGGTCGGCGGCACGGCCGTAATCGCCCTTCTCGGCGGCGATGAAGCCGGTGAGGAAGCGCGTCTGCAGCGTGTAGCCGGGCGCCATGCGCAGCGCCTCGACCAGCGGCAGCGCCTCGTCGAAGCGGCCGGCCGAGACCAGTTTCTCGGCGGCGGCAAGCAACTGGTCGGGCGTGACCTTCACCTGGCAGACGCCGTTGGCGCACTGCTTGGCGAGCTGGGCGTGCGCCGGCATGCCCCACCCCAGGAGGAGCAGGGCCGCCGTCAGCGTGGCGGTGCGCATGGGCGGTCCTTGGGCCGGGTCGGTTAGGGCTGCTTGGCGCCGGTGAAGGCGCCGAGGATGTCGATGCGGGTGTTGGGCACGCCGCCGATCACGCGGAAGCTGCCGCCGACATTGACAGCGCCCGGGCCATAAAAGGCGCCGTCGATCGAGCTCGCGCCCGCCGTGCTCGCGCCCTGCGAGATCGAGCGGAAGTCCACTGCGGTCGAGCCCGCCTGGCCACAGGCGGCGAAGAAGCAGACGCTGTTGAACTTGCCGGTGAAACCGCCGCTGCGGATCAGGTCGATCGCGCCGCTGCCATTGGCTTCGAAATAGGTGCCGCTGGCGATCGCCGGCGTGGGGACCAGCGAACCGCGGTCATAGGCGTCGCCGGTATTGCCCGCGAGCTTGAGGCTGGTGAGCGCGCTGGCGCCGAAATCGAACTTGAGCTCGCTGGTCCCGGCGAGCCATTGCAGCGTGCTGCCGCCGATCATCGTGCCGACGAAACCGCCCTTGTAGGTCGCGGTACCCGCGGTCGGCACCTGGCCGATCGCGGTCGGCGAGCCGAACACGAACGCGCCGCGCTCGGCGTTGAAGATGCCGTTGCCGTTCGAAGTGCGGACATAGCCGGCCAGCGTGACATAGGTCGTCGTCTGGGTGCCGGGGCGCTGATAGAAGAAGGTGGCGTAGGCCGAGCTGTTGGCATCGGCGAGCACGGTCAGATAATTGTAGCCGGCGTAATTGGGCACTTCGGCGAAGTTGCCGTCGTTGCGATGGCCCGGGTCCTGGAAGCGATAGCTGTGATTGATGCCGGCATTGGTGTCGTTGACCGCGAGCGTGAAGATGCCGTCGCGCGGATTGTAGGTCACGGTGGCGCCGGGCGCCTTCACCGTGGTCGCGTCGCCCTGGTAGAGGCTCGCGCCGGTGTTCGAATCCTGCTCGATCGAGTGGAACGCGCCGACCGCGTCGAAGCTGGTCTCGCTGGTCACGTCGAGGAACGTGGCGGTGAGGCTCGGCGTGGGCGAAGGCGAGGGAGTCGGCGTCACGCCGCCGCCATTGCCGCCGGAACCGCCGGTGCCACCGGTCGGCGGTGCGATGCTGCCGACCGTCTGGGGCGAGGTGCTTCCTCCGCAGCCCGCGAGCGCGAGCAGCGGCAAGGCTGCGAACAGTACACGATTCATTGGAACTCCCCGTCTCTCACCCGCTCTGGGTCGAGACGAAAAGTAGCCAGACAAGGTTAAAGAGAGCTAAACGATGTCGCCGCAAGTCATCGCATTTGAAGACTTGTGCGGCGGCGGCGTTTATTTCCCGCGGCGCTTGCGATGACTTTCGAGGTCGAGCACCGCCGAATCTGCGCCTTCGGGGAACAGGCCCAGGCGGCGCGCGACTTCCTGATAGGCCTCGACCTCGCCGCCGAGATCGCGGCGGAAGCGGTCCTTGTCGAGCTTCTCGTTGGTCGCCATGTCCCACAGCCGGCAGCCATCGGGGCTGATCTCGTCCGCCAGGATGATCCGGGCATAGTCATTGTCCCAGATCCGGCCGAATTCGAGCTTGAAGTCGACCAGGCGGATGCCGATCCCGGCGAACAGCCCCGAGAGGAAGTCGTTCACGCGGATCGCCATGTCGGCCATGTCGTGCAGCTCTTCCTGCGCGGCCCAGCCGAAGGCGAGGATATGCTCGTCGGTGACCATCGGGTCGCCGAGCGCATCGTCCTTGAAATAATATTCGACGACCGTGCGGGGGAGGGGCGTGCCCTCCTCGATGCCGAGGCGCTTGGCGAGGCTGCCGGCGACGACGTTGCGCACGACGACTTCGATGGGCACGATCTCGACCTGGCGGATCAGCTGCTCCCGCATGTTGAGCCGGCGGATGAAGTGCGTGGGGATGCCGATCCCGCCGAGCAGGGTGAAGACGTGCTCGGAAATACGATTGTTGAGCACGCCCTTGCCGTTGATCGTGCCCTTTTTCTGCGCGTTGAACGCGGTGGCATCGTCCTTGAAATACTGGATCAGCGTGCCCGGCTCCGGACCCTCGTAGAGGATCTTGGCCTTGCCTTCGTAGATCTGCCGGCGGCGTGCCATCGTGGCTCTTACCCCTGAAAAGCGTCGCCCCGGCGGTACGGACTAGGACCGCACGGCAGCCGGGGCTGTTGGAAGCCCGGCGCTATACTGGATGCCGTGTTGCGGCGCAATCACGCTTCCGCCGCTTGTAGCGCGCGACGCTTGTACCAGCGCCGGACGAGCACCACGCCGGGAAGGGCGATCAGCGCCCAGGGCAGCACGAAGATCAGCACGATCAGCAGGTTGCGCGCGAAGGCGAACAACATGCCCGTCGAGGCGAGGAGCGCGTCGCCGAGCCGGCCCGATTGCGCGCGCGGCGAAGGCTCGACCGCCACTCCCGGGACATAGTTGATCGCGAAGCGCGACATCGCGACGCGGGTCCGCAATTCCTGAAGCCAGCCCTTGGCCTGGTCCAGCTCCTCCTGCGCGGCGGCGACACTGCGTTCGGCCTCGACCAGCTCGGAGACGCGGCCCTGGCGATTGCGCAGCATCTCGGTGAGCCGCGCGACGAGGATCTCGCGCTGCCGGATGCGGGCCTCGGTGTCGACGATCTCCTTCGATACGTCGTCGGCGCTGATGTTCGCCTCGGCCGGGCGCCCGCCGACGCCGGCGATCACGCGCGTGAGATCGGCGCGGAAGCGTTGCGCGATGCTGCTCGCGACGCGGAGCTGGAGATTGGCATTGGCGTAGCCGTCGTCCGAGCTGCCGCCTCGCATCGCGACCAACTGGCAGCGCGTCGGGCCGAGATCCTGGCACAGCGCGAGATGCGCCTGCTGCGCCTCGGCGATGCGCGGGCCGGGAAGGCGATATCCGAGGACATAGGCATAAGCGAGCTGCGGCACGCTGACCGCGATCGGCTTCGTCGAGGGCGCGGGGTCGGTAGTCGACTCCGTCCCCGTGGGCGCCGCCGGCACGTCGAAGCTCGGCAGATTCTCGGCTGAGCTCGAGAAGCGGGTGCGAGGGCTGGCCGGAGGGGGTGGGGCTTCGGGCATCGCCAGGGTTTTGGCGTCGACATGGTTCTGCGCCCGCTGCATCTCGCTCGATTGGATCAGCAACAGGCAGGTGGCGAGAACCGTCAGTCCGGCGAAGCTGCCCGACACGATCATGATGAACCGCTTCCGCATCCCATCCTCCTCGTTATTGTGATGTTATCACATCACACAATTCGAAGTCGCGCAATGGCCAGGTGTGCTGAAAGTAGAGTGCTCCCGCGGAAGCAGGAGTCCAGGATCACGCAGGACGGGGTCTGTGGCTCTAGGCTCCTGTTTTCGCAGGAGCACTGGGATCGGACCTGGCAATTAGGCGAATGCCATGTTGCGAGACGGCATGTCATCCCGGCTTGTGCCGGGATGACGGTGTTGTGGCCTTACGCCCGCTCGATCGCAGTGCGGCGCTTGCGCAGGGCGCGGAGGCCGAGCACCGGCAGCCCGAAGAGCGCGACCCAGGGCAGCAGATAGATCGCGAGCGACAGAAGGACGCGGAGCCCGCCGTCGAACACCGCTCCCGACCCCTGCGCCGCTTCGCCGAGATAGCTGCCGAGCGCCTGCGACGATGCCGCAGGGGCGATCGCGGCGTAGCGGATCTCGAACTCGGACATGGCGACGCGGCCGCGCAGCTCGCTCAGCCAGCCCTTGGCCTGGTCGAGCTCCTCCTGCGCCTGTGTCACGTTGCGTTCGACCTCGAGCAATTCGGAGGGCTTGCCGCCCCGCTTGCGCAGGATCTCGGTGAGGCGGCCGACGAGCAGTTCGCGCTGGCGGATGCGCGCTTCGGCATCGACGATGTCCTTCGAAACCTCGTCGGTGGCGATCTTGGCATTATCGGCGCGGCCGCCGACCTCGCTTACTTCGTGATCGAGCAGCACCTGGAAGCGTCGCGCCTCGGCGGTGGCGACGCGAAGCTTGAGGCTGGCCTTGTCAGCTTGTTCTTCGCCGACTCCGCGTTCGAGCGCGAGCAACTGGCAGCGCGCCGGCCCCATATCTTCGCACATCTCGCGGTGCGCATCCTGCGCGGCGGCAATCTTGTCGCCCGGGAGCAGATAGGACAGCGCATAGGCATAGGTCAGCTTGGGCAGCGAGATCGGGAGTTTGGGCGGCGCCTCGGCGGGGTTGGCGGCGTCGGCGCCACCTTGGCGCGGCGACGTAGCGGAATCGCCCACACTCTCGGAGCGCGTTTCGACAACGACGGACTCGGCGGGCGGACCGGCCTTGCCGGACTCCCCGGCTTCGTTGGCGGAGCAAGCGGAAAGCGTCGCGACGGCGATGATCGCGGCAAGGTGCTTGGGGGCAATGGCACGCATCGGCATATCTCCTGCGATGAGGATGATATGTCATCACGTACGTCGAAACGCGTCAAGCCACAATTTGGCCATATTTTGGTCCAAATTGTGGCGACTGTCGTTTGAGTATTCTTATCAAATACTTAGTTGTGCGTGCGCTCCCAAGGGGCGTCATATTCGATCGCGGCGAGGCGTTCGAATACGATTGCGAGACTGTCGAACAGGTGTGCGATGCCAACGCTGAGATCGCCGTGGCGGTCGGCC
Organism: Sphingomonas sp. FW306-1B-B10E; assembly: GCF_058782005.1. Classification (NCBI taxonomy): domain Bacteria; kingdom Pseudomonadati; phylum Pseudomonadota; class Alphaproteobacteria; order Sphingomonadales; family Sphingomonadaceae; genus Sphingomonas; species Sphingomonas sp. FW306-1B-B10E. Next base: position 9,482 of record NZ_JBYSXG010000041.1, on the reverse strand, counting down.
CAGGTGGCGCCTTCATAGTCGGGGGACATGGGGCTTCTCCTTTTGACGAAGTGATCGGCTAATCAGTCTGGCTTATCCGATCGATCAGCCTGCCTTGTGGAAAAAGGCGAGCGGCGCATGCCGCTCGCAGTCGCCGCCGAGCAAATTTATCGGGAGCCGGCGGGGTATTCGAAGGCGCTCAGCGTCCTGCGCTCGACAATTGCGCGGGGGCAGTCGCCTGTGCGACGGCGCGATTGCGCAGCGGCGCGATGCGGGCGCGGGTTTCGGCGCGGCAGCGTTGTGCGGCGAGCGAGCGGACGGCGTCGCCGATTTCCCGATCAGGGCACACTTTCTCCACCGCGCGGGCCAGCCGGCGGTCGAGTTCGGCGCGGCCCGCCGGACGCGAAAGATCGAGATCCGCGATCCGGACATTGCGGGTCGGCGCGACCTCTGCCGGTGCCGCCTGGGGGGCGGGTGCGGCGAAAAGGGCGAGCAAAGTCAAAGCGTTCAGCATGGCTCAATTCCTCATATCGTGCCATCTGCGGCAGCCCCGGTGATCTGGACCTCAGGCGGCCTTTACGCCAACAAATCGTTGGACTTGAGTAATAAGCTGAGCTTATAAATGTGGAATGCGCCAGATCCCGCCGCTTGCCGCCGTCCGCGTCTTCGAGGCCGCCGCGCGGCACTGCAATTTCACCCGCGCCGCCGAAGAGCTGGGAATGACCCAGGCTGCGGTCAGCTATCAGATCAAACTGCTCGAGGAGCGGCTCGGCGCTGCCTTATTTACGCGCAATGGCCGTGCGGTCGGGCTCAGCGAGCTCGGCCGCCGGATTGCGCCGCAGATCAGCAGCGCCTTCGATACGTTGGGTGAGGCGTTCGCATCGGTGCGCGTCGAATCGGAGAGCGTTATCACGATCGCGGCGCCGCGGACCCTGGCGACCAACTGGCTCGCGGCGCGGCTCGGCTCGTTCCAGTTGCTCCGCCCCGAACTCGCCGTGCGGCTGCTGGTCAGCGACGAGATGGTCGATCTGCAGGCCGGCGACGCCGATATCGCGCTGCGCGGTGCCGCGGGACCGATGCCGGGGCTTTGCGCGCATTTCCTGATGCGGATGCCGGTGACGCCGCTCGCCAACCCGGCGTTTTTGGCGAAGCATCCGCCGGTCGAGACTCCGCCCGACCTGCTGCGGCTGCCGCGGATCTCGCCCGAGGACGATTGGTGGGATTTGTGGTTCTGCAACGCGATCGGCGAGGATGTCGATCGCGCCCAGGCTTCGGGCATCCGCTTCGATTCGCAGGTGCTCGACGGCAATGCCGCAATTGCCGGGCATGGCGTGGCGATTCTCAGCCCGCCGATGTGGCAGCCGGCGATCGATGCCGGGCTGCTGGTCCAGCCGCTCCCGCATTATGCAACCTATCGCAACAGCTTCTGGCTGATGTACCCCGACTCCAAGCGCAACTTGCCCAAGATCCGCTTCTTCCGCGACTGGCTGCTCGCCGAAGTCGCGGCGGCGGCGCGGGACGATCCGCTTGGGGCGTTCGTGGCGCCTGCGAGCGTGGAGTAAGGGGCCTTCGTTCGCCGAATTCCCTCTCCCGCTTGCGGGAGAGGGGGAGACGGACCGAAGGTCCGGTGATGGGGTGAGGGTTCAGTGGGAATGACCGTGAGGACATTCCCACTGAACCCTCACCCGGCTTCGCTGCGCTCGCCACCCTCTCCCGCAAGCGGGAGAGGGATTGGGGGGGCGAAGCTGCGCCGGCCTTCTCGCATCAGCCGGGCACGGCCAGCTTGGCGTAGCGGGGCAATGCCTGCTATCCGGAACATAATATGTCCCTCGATACCGACTCCGTCGATCCTTCCGGCCCTAGCGATATCCCCTTCGACAGTGCCTTGTCGGAGCGCTATCTCGTCTATGCGCTGTCGACGATCACTGCGCGCTCGCTGCCCGATGTCCGCGACGGGCTGAAGCCGGTGCATCGGCGGCTGCTCTGGGCCATGCGGCTGCTGCGGCTCGATCCGGCGAGCGGCTATAAGAAATGCGCCCGCGTCGTCGGCGACGTGATCGGCAAATACCACCCGCATGGCGACCAGTCGGTCTATGACGCGATGGTCCGATTGGCGCAGACCTTTGCGCTCAGGTATCCGCTGGTCGACGGGCAGGGCAATTTCGGCAATATCGACGGCGATAACGCCGCGGCCTATCGCTACACCGAGGCGCGGCTGACCCAGGTCGCGATCGACCTGATGGCCGGGCTCGACGAGAATGCCGTCGATTTCCGCCCGACCTATAATGGCGAGGAGGAAGAGCCCGAGCTGTTCCCGGGCCTGTTCCCCAATCTGCTCGCCAATGGCGCCGCGGGAATCGCGGTGGGGATGGCGACGGCGATTCCGCCGCACAATGCCGCCGAGCTGATGAACGCCGCGGTGGCGCTGATCGACAACCCCGCGGCGAACGTGCTCGACCATGTCCACGGGCCCGATTTCCCGACCGGCGGCGTGGTCGTCGACAGCCCGGCGGCGATCGCCGAAAGCTATGCCACCGGGCGCGGCAGCTTCCGGGTGCGGGCCAAGATCGCGCGGGTGAGCGAGAAGGGCGGGGGCTGGCACCTCGTCGTCACCGAGATCCCGTATGGCGTCCAGAAGGGCAAGCTGATCGAGGCGATCGCCGAGCTGATCAACGAGAAGAAGCTCCCAATCCTGGGCGACGTGCGCGACGAATCGGCGGAGGACATCCGCATCGTGCTCGAGCCGCGCAGCCGCACGGTGAGCTCGGAGGATCTGATCCACAGCCTCTATCGGCTGACCGACCTCGAAGTGCGCGTGCCGCTCAACCTCAACGTGCTCGACAAGAACCGCACCCCGCGCGTGATGAGCCTGCAGGAAGCGATCGCGGCGTGGGTCGAGCACCAGTTCGTCGTGTTGCGCCGGCGCTCGGAGCATCGGCTGAACAAGATCGCCGACCGGCTCGAACTGGTCGGCGGCTATATCATCGCCTTCCTCAACCTCGACCGGGTGATCGAGATCATCCGCACCGAGGACGAGCCCAAGGCAGTGATGATCGCCGAGTTCGAGCTCAGCGACCGCCAGGCCGAGGCGATCCTCAACATGCGGCTGCGCAGCTTGCGCAAGCTCGAGGAAATGGAACTCAAGCGCGAGCAAGCGGCGCTGCTGAAGGAGAAGGCCGAGCTCGAGACGCTGCTGTCGTCCGATGCACGGCAGCGCACGAGGATGAAGCGCGACCTCGGCAAGATGATCGAGCGCTACGGGCTCGACACGCCGCTGGGCGCGCGCCGCACCAAGGTCGAGGAAGCGGCGCCGGCACGCGAGATCCCTCTGGAGGCGATGATCGAGCGCGAGCCGATCACCGTGATCCTGTCGCAGCGCGGTTGGATCCGGGCGATGCGTGGGCATGTCGAGCTGGCATCGGCGGAGACGCTCAAGTTCAAGGAAGGCGACGGGCCGCTCTTCGCCTTCCACGCGCAGACCACCGACAAGTTGCTGCTCGCCGCCGACAATGGCCGCTTCTACACGCTGGGCGGGGACAAATTGCCCGGCGGGCGCGGGTTTGGCGAACCGGTGCGGCTGATGGTCGACTTGGAAGGCGAGCGCCAGATCGTCGCGTTGCTGCCCGCCAGCGCGGCGAGCAAGCTGCTGGTCGCGGCGAGCGACGGGCGCGGTTTCATCGTAAACGTGGCCGACGTGATCGCCGAGACGCGCAAGGGCAAGCAGGTGGTGACGCCGCGCGCCGGCGCGCAGCTCAAATTGGTCCGGCCGGTCCCGGCGGAGGACGACGCGGTCGCGGTGATCGGCGACAACCGCAAGCTCCTGGTCTTCCCGCTTTCGGAAGTCGCCGAGCTGGGCCGCGGGCAGGGGGTGCAGCTCCAGCGCTACCGCGACGGCGGACTGTCGGACGCGCGGACCTTCCGCATGGCCGAGGGACTGAGCTGGGCGATGGGCGGCGAGACCGGGCGGACGCGGAGCGAAACCGACCTCTCGCCGTGGCGCGCGGCGCGCGGCGCGGCCGGACGGATGCCGCCGACGGGCTTCCCGCGCGACAATCGCTTCTGAGCGAGATTTCATCCCGCTTCAGCGGGGTTTAACCATTTGGGCCTAACCCGGTGCAGGCAATGGCATTCGGGAAGCTCAGGTCCAGCTCGGCCGCGATCGCGGAACTTGCGCCGCGTGGCGTGAGCAGCTGCGCGCCTGATCCGCGTGAGACCGGGCTGATGCTCGACCTCCTGCCGGTGCCTGCCGTCTCGCTGACCCTCGAGGACGGCAAGTTCCAGTTCCGCGCAATCAATCGCGCGTTTCGCATGGCCGGCCTGGGGACGGTCGCGGCCGAATCGCCCCTGGTCCGGCTGCTCGGCAGCCAACTGCGTCGCTTCCTCGAATCGGACGAGACGCATCACGAGATCGCCTGGCAGTTCGGCGAGGAAGTCGATTGCCGCTATTTCCGGGTGACCTTCGCACGGCGCGAGGCGCATCGCGGCCTCGGCCGGTGTCTCGTCACCCTGGTCGACCAGACCTCCGAGCTGCGCACCGAGCATAGCCTGCGCCGCGAGATGGCGACCGACAGCCTGACCGGACTGCCCAACCGTGCCGGGTTCAGCGACCAGCTCGAAGCATTGATCACCGCCGAAAATGCCGAGAGCTACGCGGTGCTGGTGGTCAATCTCGACCGCTTCAGCCGCGTCAATGCCTGCATGGGCGGGCTCGCCGGCGACGAGCTGCTGATCTCGGTCGCGCGCCGGCTCAAGGGTGCGCTTCGCGGGCGCGACATCCTCGCACGGATGGGGGGCGACGAGTTCGGCGTGCTGCTGACGCTGGACGAAGGACCGGGCGATGCACTCCATGTCGCCAAGCGCGTCCAGGCAGCGCTCGCCACGCCGTTCCGGCTCTCGGACTTCGAGATCCGCGTCGAATGTTCGATCGGCATCGCGCTCGGCTCGGACGATCTCGGCGAGCCCGAGGATCTGATTCGCCACGCGCAGTTTGCCGTCAAGCGCGCCAAGACCAGCGGACGCACCGAACTCTATCACACACGCGCCTTCGACATCGCCCGGGAGCAGTTCAGCGTCGAGACCGAACTGCGCCGCGCGATCGAGAATGGCGACATGACGCTGAGCTACCAGCCGATATGGGACCTCGGTTCGGGCCGGATCGTCTCGTTCGAGGCGCTGGCGCGCTGGACCAACGAGCGCGGCGTCGCGCTGTCGCCCAACGACTTCATTCCCGTAGCCGAGGAATCGGGACTGATCGTGCCGCTCGGCCGCTGGGCGATGGAAGAGGCGGCGCGGACGCTGGCGGCGTGGGATCGCGCCGCGGGGGGCAATTGCGGGGTCAATGTCGCGGTCAACCTGTCGGCGATCCAGCTCCAGCGCGACCGGATTCCGGAGATGGTCCAGGCAGCGCTCGATCAGGCGGGTATCGCCGGATCGCGACTTACGCTCGAGCTGACCGAGAGCGCGATCGTCAGCGATCCCGACCGGATCAGCCGGACGATGCTGGCGCTCAAGGACCTCGGTGCCACGCTGGCGATGGACGATTTCGGCACCGGTTACTCGAACCTCGCCTATCTCCAGAAGCTGCCGATCGACCTGCTCAAGATCGACCGCAGCTTCATCTCGGGCATGCTCGCCGACCGCGACAAGATCGCGATCGTCCGCGCGGTGCTGAGCCTCGCCCAGGCCCTGGGGATGCAGACCACCGCCGAGGGGATCGAGACCAACGAGCTCGCCCAGACGCTCGCGGCGCTGGGCTGTAGCTATGGCCAGGGCTATCTTTATGCCCAGCCGCTGCCGCAGGCGGAAGCCTACGCGCTGCTTGTCGCGCGCAACGCCTGAGCGACGATTTCGTCGGCGATTGCGCCGACGCGTTCCTCGCTGGGAAATCCTTCCGCTATCCAGCGATCCTCGACGGCGCGAAGCGCGCGCGCGACGTCCGGGCCTTTGGCAAGGCCGCGCTGAACCAGCGCGCCGCCGGTGAGCGGCAGGCGCGGCGCTTCCCACGCCTTAATCTCGCTAATCTGGGCGAGGTCGCGATCGGACAATAATAGCAGATCGACAGCGGTATCGGGGCCGCGGCGATAAGCGAGCGGCTTCGCTTCGTCTTCGAAGCCCGACACCGCGGCGACGAGGCGCTGGCGCTCGGCCTTGGACAGCCGCAGCCGGGCGGCGAGCTGGTCGGCGAGGCCGGGATCCTGGGGGATCAAAGCGGCGAGTCGGCGAATCGGATGCGGCGCGACGTCGGAGCCCGCCTCGCGCGCGGCGAGGTGCGCCAGCTGCGCGGCAGAAGTGACCTCGGGAAGGACGGGTTCGAAGATGCCGCGCGCGAGCATCAGCTCCACGACCTTCACTGCGTCGCGCGCGACCAAGAGCTTGAGCAATTCGTCGCGGATGCGTTCGCGCGACAGCGCCATCAGGTCCTTCGCGCGCGCGGTACAGGCGTCGAGCCCTTCGGGATCGGCACGGTCGCCGAATCGCGCGAGAAAGCGGAAGAAGCGCAGGATGCGGAGATGATCCTCGGCGATGCGCTGGAGCGGATCGCCGATGAAACGGACATGGCGCGCCTCGAGATCAGCGAGGCCGCCGAAATAGTCGAAGATCTCGCCGGTCCGGGGATCGGCGTAGAGGGCATTCATCGTGAAGTCGCGGCGCGCGGCGTCCTCGCGCCAATCGTCGGTGAAGGCGACCGTGGCGCGGCGGCCGTCGGTCGAGACGTCGCGGCGCAACGTGGTGACCTCCACGGGGCCGCTCGGCAGCACCGCGGTGATCGTGCCGTGCTCGATGCCGGTGGGGACGGCCTTGATCTCGGCAGCGCGGAGTAGCTCGACCACGCGCTCGGGGGGCAGCGCCGTCGCTAGATCGACATCGGAGACCGGTATGCCCAGCAACGTATCGCGCACCGAGCCGCCGACATAGCGCGCATCGCCGAGCACTTCGACGAGGCGCGCCAGGCCCTCGCGGTCGCGCCAGTGGGCAGCGGGGAGGATTAGGCGGTCCACCGCAGCCTCCGCGAAAGATTGACGATCATCGCCGCGGTGGCGCCCCAGATGCGACGATCCTCCCAGAGTATCTCGTAATAGCGGCGCTCCTGACCCTGATAGTGCGCGGTCGCCTCGACCTGGTTGGCGCGGTCGAACAGGAAGGAGAGAGGGACTTCGAACACCGCCGCGACTTCGGCCTCGGCCGGGACCAAAGCGAGATCGGGCGGGACCACGCCGATCACGGGGGTGACTTCGTAGCCGGTAACCGTGCGGTAGCGATCGGCGGTGCCGACGATTTCGACCGCGGAGGCGGGCATGGCGATTTCCTCCGCGGCTTCGCGCAGCGCGGCGGCAATCGGGCCGTCGTCCTCCGGGTCGATCCTTCCGCCGGGAAAGGCGACCTGGCCGGGATGGCGGCGCAAGCTTTCGGTGCGCTGGGTGAGGATCACTCCCGGTTCGGCGCGATCGGTGACGGCGACGAGCACCGCGGCGGGATTGCCCGCGACGCTCGGGTCGAAATCGAAATGGTCGCCGGCGAGCAGGATGGGGTCGTGCGGGCTCGCGAGCCCCTCGCGCAGCCGGTCGGCAAGCGTCATGCCTGGGGCTCGAGCGCGAAGAAGGCGCCGTTGCTCCATACCCCTGGGGGCGTTCCGGCATTGGTGAGGGCGATCTCGGCGAGTTCGTAATAGACCGGCCGGGCGATCAGCGCCTCGAGCCCGCCGCGGACGTGGAGATAGGGGCGGGGGCCGTCCTCGCGCGCCTCGAAACGCAGCGCGTGCTCGGGACCCGCGGTGAGCAGGTCGCCGGTGTTGAGGCGGAAGGCAAGCTTCATCGATTCGCCTTCGCCCTCGGTCTTCATCTCGACCGCAACGAAGGGGGCGTCCTCGACTTCGATATCGAGCTTCTCGACCGGAGTGACGAGGACGAATCGCCCGTCGGATTCGCGGCGCAGGATCGTCGAGAACAAGCGGACCATCGCTGCGCGGCCGATCGGCGATCCCTGGTGATACCAGGTGCCGTCGCGTGCGATGCGCATCTCGCTGTCGCCGCAATGCGCCGGGTTCCAGCTCTCGACCGGAGGAAGCCGGCTCTCCTCGGCGAGGCGTGCAATCTCGGCGAGCGACAGGCTGGCGAGATCGAGGGGCGGGGGCGTCGGCATCAGGTCTCGTTAGGCGCGCAGGCGCTCGCCCTCAAGCCGGCTGCGCCACGCGCGGGCCGAGCATGCCGGCGCAATCGGGAATGCCTTCGCCGCGCCCGAGCAGGCGGCGCGGCTCGAACGGGCCGGGCAGGCGCCAGGCGCTGGTGCGCTCGGCGGTGAAATCGAAGAAGCGGCCATAATATTCGGGGTCGCCGACGAGCATCAACGCGCCGCAGCCCGGGGCGGCACAGTCGGGAACCGCATCGAGCATGCGGTCCATCAGCGCGCGGCCGATGCCGGCCTGCTGGCGCTCGGGCGTGACCGCGACGGGGCCGACCATCACCAGCGGGACGGTCGCGCCGTCGTCGCAGGCCAGTTCGACTGGCCAGCACTGGATCGTGCCGAGCAAATGCTGGTCGGCATCCACCGCGGCGAAGCTCAGCTCGGGGACCGGCTGGGTGCCGCTGCGCACGCGATAGGCGGTGCGGGTGCGCCGGTCCGGACCGAAGGCGCGATCGAGCAGCGCCTCCACGGCCTCGGGGTCGACAGCAGCCAACGGCACCAATGCGATCACGTCCATTCCTTGCCAGCAGTCTTTATGAAACGCCCGGCGCGGGGCCGGGGCGCGCGCTTTAGCGCCGATCCGCCCCGGCGCAAGGATTAATGGGCGAAGGGCGGCGCCACTTTTCAGTCCGGCGGCTTCTGCTAGGGTCCGTACTCCATACCGGCAACGGCCGGGACGGAGCCGATTTTGGCGCACAGGGAGGAACGAGGAGGGAGCGATGCGGTGTTCATCGTGACCGACGAGTGACGTGGCTGTGCGCCAAAAGCGGCCCGCCGCTTCGCGGTCGCCCGGAGATCACGGCCGTTGCCGGTATGGAGTACGGACCCTAAGGGGGCCGGGATTTCAGGAAAGGCGATTACTTGCGCGATTTGCTCCAGCTCCAGGTGCACGACCTCGAGGTCGAGGTGCTGACCGGGATCTATTCCGAAGAGACGCACCTGCCGCAGCCGCTGCGGATCTCGGTCACCGCCGATCTCGACATGCCCGAGCGATTCGCACCGGACACGCCGCTGAGCGCGTCGAAGAGCTATATCGACCTAAAGCATGCCGCGACGACCGGGCTGCCCAAGGATGTCCATTTCACGCTGATCGAGGCGGTGGCCGAGCATGTCTGCGAGACGCTGCTCGTCTCGGACAAGCGCGTCCAGCGCGTCGAGGTGCGCATCGTCAAGCTGGCGATCGCCGAGAATGACGAATCGATCGGGATCACGATGGTACGCCACCGGGGGTGAGATGTAGCTCCCCCCGCTTGCAGGGAGGGGCTGGGGGTGGGTGCGCGCGTCTGCGCGCCCATCAGAATCTTCGCCACGCACCGGAGCGT
>NZ_JBYSXG010000040.1:0-45586 GCF_058782005.1 Sphingomonas sp. FW306-1B-B10E | reverse complement strand
CACCCCAACCCCTCCCTTGAAAGGGAGGGGCTTTGAACAGTCAAAGCTTGCTCACGAAATCCTGGTACGCGGCCTCATCCATCAGCGCGTCGAGTTCGCCGGCGTCGGCGAGCGTCAGCTTGAAGAACCAGCCCTCGCCCTCGGGGTCCTCGTTGACCAGGGCCGGATTGTCGGCGAGCGCGGCATTGCCTTCGATCACCGTGCCGGCGACCGGCGCGTAGACGTCCGACGCGGCCTTGACGCTCTCGACCACCGCCGCGTCGTCGCCCTTGCTGACCGTCTTTCCCTCTTCGGGGGTCTCGACGAACACGATGTCGCCGAGCTGGCTCTGGGCATAGTCGGTGATGCCGACCGTCGCGGTCTCGCCGTCGACGTCAATCCACTCATGATCTTCGGTGAAATAGCGCATGTCAGGCTCCCTTTCTGACGTAACGATGGGGCACGAAGGGCATGGTTGCGACCTCCGCGTGATGAACCTTGCCGCGCTGGGCGAGCGTGATGCGCGTCCCCGGCACGGCGAGCGCGACCGGCACATAGGCCATCGCGATCGGCTTCTGGACGGAAGGCGCGAACCCGCCACTGGTGACCTTGCCGACTTCGCTGCCGTCGGCATCGACCACCGCGGCGCCTTCGCGCACCGGCTGGCGGCCTTCGACGATCAGTCCGACGCGCTTGACGATCGCGGCGCCCTCGCGCTCGGCGATGATCCGGGCGTGGCCGGGGAAGCCGCCTTCCTCGCGGCGGCGCTTCGACAGCGCGAAGCCGAGATCGGCGGCGACCGGGGTGGTCTCGAGATCGAGATCGTGCCCGTAGAGCGGCAACCCCGCTTCGAGCCGCAGCGAATCGCGCGCGCCGAGCCCGATCGGCTTGACCTCGGGCTGCGCGCACAGGGCCTCCGCGAACGCTTCGGCGGCCTCGCCTGGCAGCGAGATCTCGAACCCGTCCTCGCCAGTATAGCCCGAGCGGCTGATCCAGAGCGGATTGTCGTTCCACTCGAAAGCGGCGGCGGTCATGAACACCAGCGCGGAGACGCCCGGCACGACGCGCTCCAGCGCGGTCACAGCCTCGGGTCCCTGCAGCGCAAGCAGCGCCTGCTCGTCGAGATGGCTGATGCCGATCTCGTCGGGGAGCAGCTCGCGGAACACGCCGATATCATCCCATTTGCACGCGCCGTTGACGACCATGTAGAAATCGCCGGCTTCGCTCTCGAAGCCATTCTCGGCGGGGAGGCGCGTGACCATCAGGTCGTCGTGGATTCCGCCATTGTCGGCGAGGAGCAGCGAATAGCGCATCCGCCCCTCGCCCAGGCCCTTGATGTCGCCCGGCAGCAGGGTTTCGAGCTGCGCGTCGACCTCGGGGCCGGAGAACAGCAACTGCCCCATATGGCTGACGTCGAACAGCCCGGCATGGTCGCGCGTCCAGAGATGCTCGGCCATGATGCCTTCATACTGAACCGGCATCTCATAGCCCGCGAACGGCACCATCCGCCCGCCGCGCGCGCGGTGCCAGCTGTCGAGCGGAAGCTGCAGGATCTCCGGCGCTTCTTCGGTTTCGGGAACGTCCACGCTCATCAAAAGGCACTCCGCACGAAAGGAAACGAGAGTCGCAGCGCACCCGCGGCACGCCTGGTCCCTCGCCCCCTCTGTCACGGAACCTGAGAGCTTTCCTCCGGACGTGCCGGAGTTACCCCTTCGGTGGCCGCTTCCGGAGCGGCGCTTTCCAGAGTGTCACAGTGCGCGCGGTCCCTGTTGCCTGAGAGATTCCGGGGCGGTTGCTCCTTCGGCGGGCAGCCCTCGAAGGACCGCCACTCTCCCGCGCGTACCTATGGCGATTCCCCGCCATCGACGCCGCGAGCCTTGGCCGGGGCCGCGGATCGAGTCAATTGCGAAACGCTTCTCCCCTCCCGCTCGCCGGAGGGGAGAGCTTAGCGCGTGACGTTGTACTTCAGCTGGTCCTCGGTGAGCTGGAAGCCGACCAGCGCCTCGAAGGTCGAAGCGAGCACCGCCGAGCGGACCGCCGGATCGGCGAGCGGGTCCATCGCCGCGGCCTCGTCGCCGGCCTTGCGCTTTTCGGTGAGGCGCTTGCGCACTTCCTCGGGCAAGGTCGCCGCGGCGCGATCGATATTGGCGGTCCCCTGCCCGCTCGCCTGCGCGCGCAGCTGACCGTCGGCGAAGCGGACGGTGACCTGGCCGATGCGCTTGGCCGTGACGTTGGTGCCGCCGCGCACCACCGTGATGAAATAGGGCAAGGTCACGTCGCGCGCCGGCCCCGGCTGGTTGCGCCGCGCGAGCACGTCGAAGGTCACGTTGGTCAGGATCTGCGGGCCGGTCTCGTCGCAGGTCGACTGGACGTTGGTCATCGTCGCGGTCACGTCGATCGCGCTCGCATCACGGCTGTTCGCCGGATTGAACAGAGTCACGTCGCCGGTGCCGGCGGGAATGCCGATATGCGGGCAGGCCGAGCGCACCGCGGTGATACCGCCCTCGGCGATCTCGCCGGTGCGGGAGCAGCCGCCGGCGGCCAGTAGGATCATGGCAGGGACGGCGAACTTGGCGAGCGACACGGGCGGTACACCTTTCAGACGGAACAACGGGCCGCGCACGCGCGGCCCGGAAACGGCGGCACCATAGGAACCGCCTTTCGCCCGCGCAAGCAATCGCGTAGAGCGCGGGTGCCATGGACGTGACCGCCAAACCGCCGCTCGAACTGCTCATCGCCGCCCCGCGCGGCTTCTGCGCCGGGGTCGACCGCGCGATCCGCATCGTCGAGCTGGCGATCGAGAAATACGGCGCGCCGGTCTATGTCCGGCACGAGATCGTGCACAACAAATATGTCGTCGACACGCTGCGATCGAAGGGCGCGATCTTCGTAGAGGAGCTCGACCAGGTACCCGACGGCGTGCCGGTGGTGTTCTCCGCACACGGCGTTCCCAAGGCGGTGCCGGCCAAGGCGGCCGAGCGTGGCCTCTCCTATCTCGACGCCACCTGCCCGCTCGTCTCCAAGGTCCACCGCCAGGCCGAGCGCCTCGTCGCGGCCGGGCGGCACATCCTGTTCATCGGCCATGCCGGCCACCCCGAAGTGATCGGCACCTTCGGCCAGGTGCCCGCAGGCGCAATGACGCTGATCGAGACGGTGGAGGATGCGGAGGCGATCGCAGCCCCGGATCCGGACAACCTCGCCTTCTTGACGCAGACCACCTTGTCGGTGGACGACACGGCGGCGATCCTCGAGGTGCTCAAGCGGCGCTTCCCGGCGATCCTCGCGCCTGGTCCCGACGACATTTGCTACGCCACGTCGAACCGCCAGGGCGCAGTCAAAGCGCTCGCCGGGCAGGTCGACCTGGTGCTGGTAATCGGCTCGCCCAAATCGTCCAATTCGCTGCGGCTGGTCGAAGTCGCAGTGCGGGAGGGCACCTGCGCGACCCTGATCCAGCGCGCCGACGATATCGACTTCGCCTGGTTCGACGGGGTGACCAGGGTCGGGCTGACCGCCGGTGCCTCGGCGCCCGAATTGCTCGTGCGCGAAGTGGTCGAGCGGCTGGGCACGCGCTTCGCCGTGACCGAGCGCGAAGTCGAGACCGTGGCCGAGAACATCGCCTTCAAGCTGCCGCGCGGCCTCGAAGCGGCTTGACCGATTCCACTCCTCTCCCGAAAGCGGGGATGACGTTGGGGGACGAAGATGGCGGTCTACACACAGGTATCGGCGGAGGCGCTGGGCGACTTCCTGGCGCGGTTCGACGTTGGCGAGCTGGTCTCGGCCAAGGGTATTGCCGAGGGCGTCGAGAATTCGAACTATCTCGTCGACACCACCAAGAGCCGCTTCATCCTGACGCTCTACGAGAAGCGCGTCGCGGCGGACGACCTGCCCTATTTCATGGCGTTGCTCGACCACCTCGCCGCGAAGGGTTTGCCCGTCCCACCCGCGGTGCCCGACCGCGACGGCACACTGATCCACGAGCTGGAGGGCCGGCCCGCCTGCCTGATCCAGTTCCTGTCGGGCGTATCGGTGTCGCACCCCACCCCCATGCAGGCGCGCGCCGCCGGCGAGGCATTGGGCAAGCTGCACCAGGCCGCCGCTGATTTCGCCGAGGTTCGCGCTAATACGATGGGCGCGGACGCCTGGCCCGAACTGGTCGAGCGGATCGGATCGGACTTCGAGACAATCGCACCCGGGCTCACCGCCAAGGCGCAGCAGGCGCTGAACCGAATCCAGCGCCATTGGCCGCGCGACTTGCCGACGAGCGCGATCCACGCCGACCTCTTCCCCGACAATGTGCTGATGCTCGGCAACCGCGTCACCGGCCTGATCGACTTCTATTTCGCCTGCACCGACATCCGCGCCTACGACCTTGCAGTGATGCACGGCGCCTGGGCGTTCGACGGCAATGGCGAGAATTACGCGCCCGCGGTCGGCGATGCGCTGATCGAGGGCTATTCCGCGAGCTTCGGCCTGTCCGATGCCGAGCGCGCCGCGCTGCCGATCCTCGCCGAGGGTGCCGCGCTGCGCTTCTTCCTGACGCGCGCCTGGGACTGGCTCAACACGCCCGCCGACGCGATGGTCACGCGCAAGGACCCGCGCGCCTATATTCGCCGGCTGGACTTCTACGCCGCAAACGGCGACGCGCTCTTCGCATGACCGAGCTGCAACATGTCGAAATCGCCACCGACGGCGCCTGCAAGGGCAATCCCGGGCGCGGCGGCTGGGGCGCCGTGCTGCGGATGGGCGGAGTCGAGAAGGAATTGTCGGGCGGCGAGCCGCACACCACCAATAACCGCATGGAGCTGATGGCCGCGATCCAGGGGCTCAAAGCCCTCAAGCGCCCGTGCCGCGTCACGCTGTCGACCGACAGCCGCTATGTCATGGACGGGCTGACCAAGTGGATCCATGGCTGGATGAAGAACGGCTGGCGGACCGCCGACAAGAAGCCGGTCAAGAATGCCGAGCTCTGGCAGGAACTGCTAGCCGCGTCGAAGCCGCACCGCGTCGAATGGGTCTGGGTCAAGGGCCATGCCGGCCACCCTGACAATGAGCGCGCCGACAAACTGGCGAGCGACGCCGCACTGGCGCAGCGTTAGCCGGGCGGGAACCCTCACGGCATCGAAGCGGGCGGGAAGCTTTCAGCCGAAGAGCGGATAAGCGGACGTTCCCTTCAGCATCGCTTGAAGCATCTCAAGAGGAGAGGAGGACGCGCTCATCCAGCGTCACCCGAACACAGCATCCAGGGCCAGCATCCTCCCGCTCGACATTCCCCCCGAGCTGCTTTGCCAGCAAGCGGACCAATTTGGAGCCCAGGCCGGGATTTGCATCAGTGGGGCAACCCACTCCGTCATCGATCACCGTCGCGACGATATTCGTGCCATCCGCTGCGATATCCACTTTGATAATCCCGCCCCGCTCGGTGGGATAGGCATATTTCAGGCTGTTCGTCACGAGCTCATTGACGATCAATCCAACATGGACTGCGACGGAACTCGGCACGAAGATAGGAGCGCAATTCACGCGGACCGCTATCGGCCGAACGTCGCGCAGAAGGTCGCCGAGCCCGTGACATAGAGCCGTGACATAGTCCGACAGGCCAACCATCCCACCCCTGCCATCACCTCTGAGCCGCTCTTGCGCTTGTGCTACCACGAGCACGCGGGCGTTGGCAGCGGCGAGGGCCTCGCGGACGGCAGGCTCTTGGCTGGCATTCATCTGAAGAGTGATCGCCGAGCTTATGATCGCGAGATCGTTCTTGGTTCGGTGCGCCAGTTCTTCCAGGAGCAGCGCCTTGGCCGCTTCGCTCTCGTCCAGGTGCCGAATGGATTCCCGCAGAGCTTCGGTTACCCCGGACATAATGAAGCCGATCATCACGAACAGAAACAGAGCGAAGGCATTTTGCAGCCCGATGGCAAAGGAGAAAATTGGCTCGATGAAAAAATAGGCAGATATCGTCGCGCTCAACACCGTGGCGAAGATGCCTGACCCCCGGTCGAACAACAGGGCGCAGAGAAACACCGCGGGTATGAACAGCAACAACGGGAAATGCTGAAGCGGATCACTAAGGGAATAGCGAAGCAAGGCCGTGGTGGCGATGATCGCACCCGTCGCGCCGTACCGTAACGCCACACCAAACTTTCGCCGAGGCAGCAGACGAACGAGCATGTTTTCCATGGGTCTTGAACTTGATGCCATTCCCATGGTTCCCGCCGCTAAAGGCGCCTCGCGAACTGCCGGATAACACTAACTTATCTTGGCTTCGAAATGCTTCGGCCGTTCGCTCTAGGCCAATCGCGCGGCAAAGCGTCCTCCCCTCAGCTGTCCGCCCAGCTGCGCAGGAGGTTGTGGTACACGCCGGTCAGTTCGATCACCGAGCGGTCGGCGCCGCCGAGTTGGCCGGTCAGCCGCTGCACCGCTTGGTCGAGGTCGAAGAGGATGCGGCGATTGCCGTCGTCGCGGACCATCGATTGGAGCCAGAAGAACGACGCGACGCGCACCCCGCGGGTGACCGGCGTGACGTGATGCAGGCTCGACGAAGGATAGAGCACCGCGTGCCCGGCGGGCAGCTTGACGCGCTGTTCGCCGAAATGGCCCTCGATCACCAGCTCGCCGCCGTCATAGGCGGCGGGGTCCTCGAGGAACACTGTCATCGACAGGTCGCTGCGGATGCGGAATTCGGTGCTGCGTTGGATGCGTATGGCGTTGTCGACATGGGTGTCGAAGGCCTGGCCCTCGCCATAGCGATTGAACAAGGGCGGGAAGACCTTGAGCGGCAGCGCGGCGGCGAAGAACAGGGGCGAATTGCCGAGCGCGTCGAGCAGGATCGCGCCGGCCTCGCGGTGCGCGGCGCTGCCCTCGGGAAGCTGCTCGTTGCGCTTGGCCAGCGCCGATTGCGCACCCGAGGTAGCATTGCCGTCGATCCATTCGGCGGCGTCGATGATCGCGCGTACCCGCGCCAGCGTCTCCGGCGACAGCAGATCCGGGATCGCGATCAGCACAATGCCTCCTCCAGCGCCGGCCAGGACGCGCGCAGCCATAAGCGGGCTTTCTCGACAAAGGCCGGGGTCGCGGTCTCTCGGCACCGGGCGAGCCAGTGCCGTGCTTCGTCGACATGGCCGGCATCGAGCAGCAGACGGGCGTGATTGAACGCGCCGCGGAAATCGCCGCCTTCGGCCGCCCGCGCATAGCATTCGGCCGCCTTCTTCATGTCGCGCTCGACCACCCAGCCATCCTCGTGGAAGCTGCCGACATAGTTGATCGCCTTCGCATTGCCCATCGCCGCGGCCTTTTCGAACCAGGCGAATGCGGCGGGCCTGTCCTCGGCGACGCCCTCGCCCAGCGTCAGCGCAGTCGCGTAATTGTACATGCCCCAATCGAGCCCACGCGTCGCGGCGATGCGGAAACATTCGGCGGCGCGGACCTTGTCGACCGCGACGCCCCAGCCGAGATCGTAGCACCGCCCGACCATGTTGAGCGCCATCAGATGGCCCTGCGCCGCGGCCTTGTTGAACCAGGCGAAGCCGGCGCGGGCATCGCCCGCATCGAGCAGCATCTGGCCATGGACGGCCTGCGCCTCGGCGACGCCGGCCTCGGCGCCCTCGCGAATTAACGCCGCCCGCGCCTCCGGCGAACCGGAGAGGCGGGCGACGATCTCCTGGGGGGAGATTCGGTCTAGTGCTTCAGACAAATGTCAGAACTTGAACCCGATCGTCGCGAAGGCCGAGCGGCCCGGCGCGATCGCGGCATAATGCGAGGTATAGGCCTGGCTGAAATAGGTTTCGTCGGTGATATTGTTCACGTTGACGCTCAGATCCACTTGCTCGCTGATCTTGTAGCCCAGCCGGGCATCGAAGCGCCAA
Source organism: Sphingomonas sp. FW306-1B-B10E (assembly GCF_058782005.1). Lineage (NCBI taxonomy): Bacteria > Pseudomonadati > Pseudomonadota > Alphaproteobacteria > Sphingomonadales > Sphingomonadaceae > Sphingomonas > Sphingomonas sp. FW306-1B-B10E. The sequence goes on along the minus strand of NZ_JBYSXG010000040.1, from coordinate 37,748 downwards.
TATTCGGGGATCGTGCGCAGGATAATTTTGGTCGCCGGGTTCACCGTGACGACGCCCGCGGCGTTTTGCGTCGCGCTGCGGTTGTCCTGATATCCGCCGAATACGCGGCTGGTGTAGAAGGCGCCGCCCCCGATGCTGAGACGGCTGGTCGGCTTGAGATCCGCCCAGAGGGTGAAGCTGTCGCGCGCGGTCTGGGTCGCCTGGCGGCCGGTGTTGACCGAGGGAACGAGCACGACCTTGGCCGGCTGGAGCGTCACGCCGCCGACCGTGATCGCCGGAGCGGTGAGCGCGGTGAACCCGCCGTCGATGATCTTGGGGTCTAGATGGGTGTAGCCGCCGAACACCGTCAGCCACTTCGTGACATTGCCGTTGAAGTTGAACTCGATACCGCGGATGCGGCGCTTGCCGATGAACTCGATATTGTTGTCGGGTCCGGTAACGCGGGCATTGTCGGTGTCGGTCTGGAAGGCGGCGAGCGTCAGCGACAATTGCTCGTCGAACAGATTCGCCTTGGCACCGACTTCGTACGACTTGGTCTTCTCGACCTTCAGCGCCTCAAGGATCGCCAGCGCCTGCGCGGTGTTGGTCGTGCCCAGGCCGTTGCCTTCCTGGCCTTCGCCCAGGACGCTGTTGGGCGGCGTAGCCGCGGTGGCATAGCTGGCGTACAGGCTGGTGTTCGCGGTCGGCTTGAAGACCAGACCGGCCTGCCAGTTGAACAGGTTATTGTCCTTCTCCAGCGTGAAGGTACCGGTCGCGCCGGCGACCAGCGGCGGCGTCACACGGCTTTCGAAACGATCGTAGCGTGCGCCCAGGTTGAGGATCAGCGACGGCAGCAGCGTGATCGAGTCGAACGCGTAAGCCGAGAGCGTATGCGCGTCGTTCTGGGTCTCGGACGTGGGCGCACCCTTGACGATCGGCACCACCGTGTTCGACGTGTCGCTGGCATAATTGACCCAGGGATCGTTCGGGTTCGGGTTGAACAGGCTGGTGCAGTAATAGCGGGCGATGGTCGCCGCGTTGCAGCGCGGGGAGATCGTCGAGCCGGAGGCCGAGACGAATGCGCCGCGGCGCGACTTTTCCCAGCTGATCTCCGTCCCGATCGCGAAGCTGTGCTTGATCGAGCCGGTATTGACCACGCCGTAAAGGTCGGTCTGGTTCGATAGCGCCTCGGTATAGCCGTAGCGCGTGTTGCCGCGCCGCCAGACATAGCCGCCGGTCAGCACGTCGCCGCGGGCGCCCGCTGCGCCGGTGGTCGGATTGGTCGGCGCGGTGCCGAATACATTGCCCTGGCTGTCGTCGGGCAGGAGGAAGATATAGGCTTGGTCGTTGCGGGTGTAGCGCGCGCTGTTGCGCAGCGTGACCCCGCCGAAATCGTGCTCGACGCGCAATGTCGCCTGATTGGTCGTGGCATCGCGGAAATCGCGCGCCTTGAGGCCGTAGAAGGTGCTGCGGTCGACATGGCCCTTGACCCCGCCGATCGTGGTGATGTCGCCGATCGCAGGCTCCGAATAGATCTCGCCGGTGCCCGGCGCGTTGGCCAGCGTGTAGAGGAACGGGATGCCGCTGTCGGGCAGCTCGTGGCTCTCGAGATAATAATAAGCGATCGTCAGCCGCGTGTCGGTGCCGAGGCCCAGCGTCAGCGAGGGCGCGAAGCCCCAGCGGCGCGACCAGATCGCGTCGCGTCCCGCGACGTCCTGATCGTGCCACATCGCCGCCAGCCGCACGCCGATAGTATCGGTGACCTGCTGATTCACGTCGAGCGTCGCGCGCTTGTAGTCGGCAGTGCCGACACTGCCCGTCGCCTGGACGAAATTGCCCGCGACCGGCAGCTTGGTGATGATGTTGATCGAGCCGCCAGCGCTGCCGCGCCCGCCGAGCGTCGAATCCGAACCGCGGACGATCTGGACCTGCTCGACCGCGAATACTTCGCGAGTCTGTGCCGCGACGTCGCGCACGCCGTCGACGAAGGTCGAGCCCTGGCTGTCGAAGCCGCGGATGAAGGGGCGGTCGCCGATCGGATTGCCGCCCTCGGCCGCGCCGAAGGTGATGCCGGGGACAGTGCGCAACGCGTCCGCCAGGGTGGTCGAGCCGGTCTGCTCAATCACGTCCTTGGGAAGCACCACCACCGAGCGCGGCGTGTCGACGACCCGCGCGGTGGCTTTGGGGCCGACCAGCTCGGCATTCTTGGCGCCGGTGACGATGACGTCGTCACGGTCCTGCGCCGTCCGCTCCTGGTCCGTATCGGTATCCGGCGCGTCGGTGGCGTGCGCTGGCGCCGAGCTGATGAACCCGACGCAGGCAAGCGCCAGGAATGCCGGCGACGCGGCGCTGTTCGAACGACTCACTGATTGGCCCCTTTGCTCTTAGCAGTGTCGGGCTGTCAGCTATTGCGAATGAGTCACAACGTCAATGCTATTGCGAATAAATCTCAAGTTGGTCTCGTCTCTGGCTAGGCGGGCGCGAGCGCGGGACAATAAGAGCGTATGAAATCCCGGTGGTTAGGCATTTTCGCGACCAAGGCCCGCACCTCGTTACGCATGCGATCGAGTTGGCCATGCAATTCCTCGGGCGGCATCAGCTGGGCGAGGCGGTGATAGCCCTGCGGGGCAAAACGCTGTCCGAGCAGCACCATCGCCCAGCTCTCGACGCGGAAGAGTTCGTGATCGAGCTTGTAAGCGCGCGCGTCCTGGCGCCACAATTGCAGCCGCTCCTTCAGCGAAGCGGGGATCTCCATCGTGCGGCAGCGGCGCCAGAATGCAGAATCGTCGCGTTCGGTGACGTGATAATGGAGGATGATGAAGTCGCGGATGCATTCGAACTCCAGCCGCGACTTCTCGTTGAAATGCGCGATCAGCGCGTCGTTGCAGCCGTTGAACGGAAAGTCTTGGATGAGGCGCGTCACGGCGGCCATCATCAAATGGATGCTGGTCGATTCCAGCGGCTCGATGAATCCGCCGGCGAGCCCCAGCCCCACGCAGTTTCGGCTCCACGTTTTGACCCGCATGCCGGTCTTGTAGCGCAGCAGCCAGGGCTCGACGGTTGGCTCGCCCTCGATCTCGGCCAGCAGCCGCGCACGCGCCTCGTCGTCGGACATGAACTCGTTGCAGAAGACGAAGCCATTGCCTTCGCGGCCCTGGAGCGGGATGCGCCAGCGCCACCCCGCCTCGTGTGCGATGGCCGATGTGTAGGGCTGAAACGAATCGGGCGAGCGCGACTGCACCGCGACCGCGCTGTTGGTGGAGATCCAATGGCCCCAATCCTCGAATTCCACGCCCAGCGCCTGGCCGAGGAGCAGCGAGCGAAACCCAGTGCAGTCGACGAACAGATCGCCTTCGATGCGCGCGCCCGATTCGAGCGCCAGCGCGTCGATGAAGCCGCTCTCAGGGTTGAGCTCGACCGTCTGGATCTTCCCCTCGATCCGCCGGACCCCGGCCGGCTCGGCGAGGCTGCGGAGGAAGCGCGCGTAGCGGGTCGCGTCGACATGATAGGCATAGCCGATATAGGGGGCCGCATCGAGCGCCATCCGGCCGGCCTCGCCCGCCACCCATTCGAGGCAATATTCGCCGAGATCGCCGCCGACGCCGAGCGCGCGGGCGTGCAACCAGAAATGATGGAAGTCCGCCATCCACGATGCGCGCGTGCCGATCGTGCCGAACGGGTGGATGTAGCGATCGCCGATCCGGCCCCAATTCTTGAACTCGATGCCCAACTTGAAGGTGGCCTGCGCCGCCGACATGAACCGGGCTTCGTTGATCCCCATCAGATCGTGGAAGCCCTTGAAGGTCGGCACGGTCGATTCCCCGACGCCGATCGTCGAGATCGCATCGGATTCGACCAGGGTCACGTCGATGAGCGGGCCGAGATGCCGTTTCAACGCAGTGGCGGTGACCCAGCCCGCGGTGCCGCCGCCGGCGACCACCACGCGCTTCACCCGCGGCTCGGACGACAAATCATGCTGCATTGTTCATTTCCTGAGATGGGGGGCGGTAGTCAGCGCGCGGGCGCCGCCACGGGCCGCACCGGTGCGCTCTCGTCTTCATCTTCGGCGAGATCGCCCAGCATGCCCGCGGCGCGCGCCCGGCGGCCATAGACCGCCTCGAACAGCGGGGTGGCCATCAGCGTCGTCACGATCGCCATCACCACCAGCATCGAGAACAAGGCCGGCCCGATGATCCCTTTCTGCAGGCCGATGTTGATGATGATCAGTTCCATCAGCCCGCGTGCGTTCATCAGCGCGCCGACCGCCATCGCCGTGGGATTGTCCTGACCGGTCGCGCGCGCGGCGGCCCAGCAGGCCACGCCCTTGGCAAGGATCGACCCGGCGACGACGACCGCGGCGATGCCGGCGATCTGCCAGCTGTTGATCATGGCGAGCTGCGTATTCAGCCCCGAGAAGGTAAAGAACATCGGGACCAGCAGCGCGGTGGTGAAGGGCTCGACCTGCTTCCGGATCTCGCGGCTCAGTACCCCGCGCGGCATGGCGACGCCGAGCAGGAAGCCGCCGAACACCGAGTGAAGCCCGGCCGCATCCATCGCCCAGGCGCTGAGCGCGAACAACATGAGGATTATGGCGAGCAGCTGCGGGGTGATGCGGCCTTCGCGCTCGGCGGCGCGGGCGAGCGGCGCAAGAAGCTTGGGACCGAGCAGCACCATGAACGCTGCGAACGCCGCGCCGCCGATTATGGCCTTGACCGCCACCAAGGGCCCCGCGCCGAAGCTGGCGAGCACGATCGCGAGCACGGTCCACGCCCCGGCATCGTCGATCGCGCCGGCCGAGAGCGACAGCGAGCCGAGCGGCGTGCTGGTGATGCCGCGCTCTTGGATGATGCGGGCGAGCACCGGGAATGCCGTGATCGAGATGCACGCGCCCATGAACAAGGTCGCCTGCACGTTCGTCACGCTCGGCCCGAACAGCTGAAGGCCGAACAGCCAGGGCGTGAGCGCGATCGCGACGAGGAAAGGCGCAGCCATGCCGGAAAACGAGACTGCCACCGCGCTCTTGGCGTTGAGGCGAAAGTGATCGGTGCGGAAACCCAAGCCGACCATGAACATGTAGAGTCCGACACCGAGCTGCGCGGCGACATAGAGGATCGATTTGGTTTCCTTGGGGAAGATCATCGCCTGGAGATCGGGAGCGAACAGCCCCAACAGCGACGGCCCCAGCACCACGCCCGCGATCATCTCGCCGATCACCTGCGGCTGGCCGAAGCGCTTCATGATCAACCCGGTCGCGCGGCACGCGGCGAGGATCACGAATACCTGCATGAAGAACGCGACGCTGAGCTCGCCTGGACTCATTTCCCTCTCCCCGTTCCGTCCGCCCACCGACAACGTTATCATCGCTGTCCGGCGCTGGCGTTCCGGCGGAGGCAAAATGGCCGTTTCGATCGGTGAAGCGCAAGGAAAATCGCGCGGGTCGGGGTCGCGGCTAGCGGCGGCCATCACGCGGGGGCATCGGTCGCTAGAGATGAGATCACCGATCGACGCAAATATCGAGCGCCCAGGCAAGTAAGCGTCAGAATTCGCAATTCATAAACCGGCGCACTGTAGTAGGTTTCCGCAAATAGGGGGCGAGCGGATGGCATTTGGCGACATCTTCAAGCGTGCGAGCTTCGGCAAAAAGGGAGTCGCGCCGCGCGAGGACATGTTTTCGCTCCATCCGGCGATGAGCGCCGAGTTGCGGCGGCTCGATCTCTTCAAGCCGGATCTGGGCGCGCAGGCCATCCGCTACGTCGCGCTGGGTAGCGACGCCGGCGTACTGGATACGATCGCTGCCAGCGGCAAGGCGACGCCGGTGCACACTACGCTATTTTACCGCGACTCCGAGGGGAAGTCCACGGCGGAACGCGCCACCAATCTCGCGCTGGCGCGCGGCGAGATCGATCCTGGCGCGCATGTCGCGCGGCTGATGATGGTGCGTTACACGGTGCAGCCGTCCTATCTGTATCGCTTCGGACAGACTATCGCGCCCGGGGAAGTGCCCGTGATCGCGCTGTGCGCAGCGCTGGACGTCGGAATCCACGCCTCGCAGGTTGGATATTCGACACCGTGGGAAACGATCGTCCCCGTCCACCGTCTGCTCGACCTGATGGTCGGTGTCGGGGGCGGCGTGCGCGACCTGTTCGCGTTCATCCTTCGTCGCACCGGCACGGAATTCATTGTGCCGGGCAGCTGGCAGGAGAGCGAAGCGTTGGCGGCGCTCGCACGCGCGCACCCGGCCGATTTCGCCGCGGCGTTGCTCGGCGAGTCGGAGCGCCGGCGCGCCGCCCTGAAGCTCACCGAGCACCACAAACTGGGTACCCTTCCCGAGGTCACCGCGGCGCTGCTCGCCTTGCTCACAAAGCCCTATCGCAAGGACGATCGCGAACTTGCCGCGATGACACTGGCGCGGATGGAAAGCGCGGCGCTGCTGCGCGTGCTGGAGAATGCGCTGCCGACCGCCGACATCGATACGCGCCTGGGCCTGGTGCAGGCGGCGGGGCGCAACGGCGCGCCCGAACTGGTCGCATTGCTCGGCGAGCGCGATAAGGTCGAGAAGGCGGCCAAGGTGAAAGCGGCGATCCAGGCACTGCGCGAGGCCGCAGGATCGCAGTCCGCGGCACCGGACCAAGGCGCCGGCTATGCCGCGATCGACGACAGCTTCGTCGCGATCCCGCCGGCACCCGAGCTCGGCGGAGTCGGGGCGCCTTCGCCCAGCGACGAAGACTGCGATGCGTTCATGGCGTGCATCGAAGCGATCTCCGCACGCCGCGCGGAGCAGCTGGCGAAGCATGGTTCGGCCAATCCCGAACATGTCAGCCACTTGCAGCCGCTGACCCGCGACGAGATCGAGGCGACGTTCGAGATGCTGACCGAGGGCACGCCCCTCCCCCGCGGGATCACCCGGCTGCTGGCCTGGGAGCTTCGTTCGCTGGCAGAATTCCGCACCTGGTATGACGGCCTACTCGACCGGCTGCCCTTCGCGGTGGCGCTGCGATCGATGCGCGGCGCCGGCTATGGCGAATTGAGCAAGATTGCCGGCTACCAATATTTCTACAATGACGGCGAGCGCTGGGCCACGACCAAGCTGCGCGAGTGGCTGGAAACGGGCCGATGCGGGATACGCGAGATCATCGCGGCCGATCGCTTCGTGCACGAGGCGCTTGTCGCCGGCGGAAATGAATTGCCCCCGTTCGATCCGGTCGCGCCGCTGCGCAAGGAATTTTCGCAGAGCATCTATGGCAACGGACCCGCAACGTACGAAAGCGCGTGGAAGGAGCTGCCGAGCGAAGCCGTATGGCCGTGGCTGGCGAACAATCTGCAGATTTTCGACGAGGCGCTCGGGCTGCGGCCGACCCAGATCGCGATCCCGCTGAACCGCGCGATCGCCGTGCTGGAACTGCTGCCGGCGGTGCCGCAGCGATATCTGGCGCGGCTGATCGAGCTCGCGGTCACCGAAAACCGCGCGTTGCGCCGCCGGATCCGCGCGGTGCTGCGTCCCGCAAAGGGTCTCGACCAGCGCATCGAGGCGTTGCTCGACGATGCGCGCCAACAGGTGCGGGCGAACGCCGCAAGCTGGCTCGCCGACATCCGCGCACCCGGCGGCGAGACGGCGATGCGCAAGCGGCTGAAGAAGGAGAAGTCCGATCCCGTGCGCACCGCGCTGATCGAGGCGTTGAAGCGCCTGGGCGCGGACCTGTCCGACGTGATCGGTCCGGCGTCGCTGATCGCCGAGGCCGCCAAGGCGGCGGAAAAGGGCGTGCCGGAGCTGCCGGAGTGGCTCGCCGGCGCGGGGCTGCCGATCGTCCGCTTCGCCGACGGCGCGACCCTGCCCGAAAGCGTGCTGCGCCATTGGTTGGCGCTGGCGATCCGCCTCAAGGATCCGGGCGCGACGGGGCAGTTCGGCATCTATCTCGACCAGCTCGATCCCGCCGACGCCGCCACGCTCTCCGGCTGGGTGCTGGAAAGCTGGATCAATTTCGACACCCAGACGGCGTCGCTGGAGGATGCCAATGCCTATGCGGCGGCGAACTACACGAAGGACTGGCGCTGGCTATACCAAGCGCAGACAACCGAGCTGCGCGACGAGATCATCGCCGACATGCGCCGCCAGAAACTAGGCGAAATGCTGAACTCGGGCTCGGACACCAAGGGCGTGTTGGCGCTCGCCTGCCGCGCCGATCCCGTCTGGGCGGCGAACCGGGTGCGCTGGTATCTCAAGAAGCACGGCCGGCGATCGAACCAGGCAATGGCGCTGCTCGATCTGCTCGCCGGAATCGGTGCGCCGGCCGCATTGCAGGTGGTGATCGCGGCGTCGGCCCGGCTCAAGCAGAAGAGCACCCAGGCGCGCGCCGCGGAGATCGCCGAGCGCTATGCCGAGGACCGCGGCTGGAGCTTCGACGAGCTCGCCGACCGGACGGTGCCCGCGGCCGGCTTCGATGACGACGGCGTGCTCGAACTGCCCTGCGGCCCCGAGGCCAAGCCCTATAGCGCCCGGCTCGACGCCGCACTGGCGATCCATCTCTTCAACCCCGAGGGCAAGCCGATCAAGGCGCTCCCCGCCGGTGACGACGACACCAGCAACGAATCGCAAAAGGCGCTGTCGGCGGCGAAGAAGGAATTGAAGCAGGTCGTCGAGCTGCAGGCGGCGCGGCTGTTCGAGGCGATGTGTGCCGAGCGCAGCTGGCCGGTGGCGGATTGGCGCGACGCCTTTCACGCGCATCCGGTGATGCGGCGGCTGGTCGAGCGGCTGGTCTGGCAGGGGCTCGACGCGGACGGCGCCCCGCTCGGGCTGTTCCGCCCGACCCAGGAGGGCGACTTCACCGATGCGGCGGACGAGGCCGTGGACGTGGATACCTTCGCGCGGCTGCGGCTGGCGCATGGCGCGCTGTGCGACGCGGCGACCTGCCAGGCGTGGATCGCGCATCTCAAGGACTATGCGGTCTCGCCTTTCCTGTCGCAGTTCGACGCCCTGCGCGCGCCGCTCCCGCGAGAGATGGCAAACGCGGAACAGATCGCCGACCGGCAGGGCTGGGTCGCAGAGAGCCTGACCTATCGCGGCGTTGTCGAGAAGCGCGGCTATGCGCGGGTGATGGGCGATGGCGGCGGGTGCCAGGAATATGTCAAATCCTTCCCGGTCCAGGGCATCTCGGCCACGATCCATCATAGCGGCAGCAACGCGCAGGACGAGAACAACCGGATCGCCTTGAAGCAGCTCAGCTTCACGCGCGTGCGGCACAACCGCTTCCTCGCGCTGCACGAAGTTCCGCCGGTGATCCGCGGCGAATGCTGGGCGGATTATCATGCGACCGCGGCCAAGGGCGCATTCGATCCCGAGTGGAAGAGCTTCTCGTGGTAAGCGGCTAGCGCAGCAGCGGCGCCGAAATCCGCTGCTGCCGCGCGACGAGCAGGCCGTATGCGGCGGCGAGCATGGCCGAGGGGCTCCCCGCCGCGCGCAGGCGCTCGGCGAGCGCCGGCAGCCCGTAATCGTCGAGCCGGCGCGCATGCACGGCGAGACCGCTGGTCTCCGCGCCGTCGAACGGCTGCACCGCTCCGCTTTCCATCTGGTCCAGCAGCTTGCGCCATGCTCCGGCGAGCGCGCGATCGGTGCCACCGCGCGGAACCCGGGCGAAGCGCCGCGCGCCATTGCCCCGCAGTCGAGCGAACCAGTCCTGGACGATCCCGCTCTGGCCGCGCCCGGGGGCGTAGGGACGCTGCCACAAGGTCAGGTCGATCGCCGCGCCGGCGCCGAACAAAGTGATCGGGCGCGCTTCGAGCGCATCGCCGGCGCGTATCAAGCGGACCAATACCATGCCGGTCCAGCCGCTGCGGACATTGGCCTCCAGCGCGTCGATCGCGCTCGCCCCCAATTCGTCGTGATCAAGAGTCAGCGCCAGCCATTCGCCCGTAGCGTCGCGCACCGGCCAGACCAGCTGCTGCGCGAGATCGTCGAACCATGGCAGCGCAGTCGCACTCGGCGCCAGCAGGCACCCGACCGGCGCCTCGGCAGCGTCGAGGCCGAGCCCGGCCTGATCGAGCCATGCCGCGCGCAGTCCCGACCAGTGCCGCACGACGCCAGGCCAGTTGAGATCGGGCCGGACATCGCGCGAGGTGATCGTCGCGCGCGCGCCTGCCGGCGCCGACAAGCGGTCGTCCTCGGAGCGCCCCGCGCCGTCCAGCGCGATCTCGGCATGGGCGAGCACCGCGAGCGGCTCGCTTTGCCACAGAGGTTGGGTCCGCCACGCCTCGCCCGGCTTGAAGCTGGGGTCTTGCCCGGCGCCGCGCGCGAGCGTCGTCGACAGCCAGCGGCCGGTCGCCGGCTCGACGAACCATGCGGTCACGCCCCGCGCGCCGGCATCGGTGCGCCACCGCTCACCGCCACATCCGACCAGGGCCAGCGGCGCGGACGGCGCGAAATCGCGGCGCACCTTGCCCGCGAGCCGAGTCAGTCGGTCGGGATCGCTACCGGCCAGCGCGCGAGTCAGCACAAAGGCAGTGGCGGCAAGCTCGAGCATTCGATCGGGATCGAAGCCGAGCGCACGCTGGCGACGCAACCGCAGCTGCGCAGCGATCGCGCGCAGCATCGCCGCCAGTCGCGGCAGGCTGTCGGCGCGCGAGGAGACCGATAGCGCGAACAACGATTCCTCGAGCGGCAGCGGCGCGAGGTTGAAGCCGAGCAGGGCGACTTCGCCCAGGCTGGCGGAAACGCGGTCGAGGAAAGCGGGGTCGACTTGAACCGCCTCCGCCGGGGCCTCGTCCTCAACGGATTGCGGCGGCGGCGCCCCGAAATGGCGGCGCGCGGCGAGCACCGCGGCGGCATGATAGGCCTTGGCGCGGGTCTTGGGCGCCTTGGAGACGATGCCGTCGAAGCCCTGGCCGCGCAGGATGCGGACGGGCTCGTCGAGATCTGCAAACTGCACCGCAATCACGTTGGAGGACGGCTCGACCATCGCCGCTTCGGCCAGCTCGAGCGCGGCGCGCCAATTGGCCTTGCCTGACCAGCGTTCGAGCGCGGCCGGATTAAGCGCGGTGACGATATCCTCGGCCGCGCCGGCGGGCTCCTCCGCCGTGGCGCTGTCGTCGAGGCTGCGCAGAAACAGGGTGGCGGCGATGCGGTGCCGGCAGACCGCGACCGACTTGCAGGCGCAGTCCGCCGCGCGCGGGCCACGCATGTCGATCGCGACCAATTGGCCGTCGGCCTCGACCGCGGCCTTGCCTTCCCCCGCCGAAAACAGCCGCAATTTGCCTTCGTCGAGGTCGCGATGCGCGCGCCGGACGAGCCCGGGATTGGCGAGCGTCGCCAGCGCGTCGTCGTCAAAAGCGGCGAGGCTCGCCAGAAGCGCCGCGTCGATCATGCGATCACCCCGCCGATCCACTCGGCAAATCGATCGGGGGTGAGCGCCGCGACCTGCATGCCGCAGCCTGCCAGCCGCTCGGCCATGCGCCGATCATAGACTGGCGCGGCATCGTCGCTGAGCGCGCCTAGCCCGAGCATCGTGACTCGCGCCGATGCCATCCGCCGCGCCGCCGCAAGCATGTGCGCGACCGATCCGCCCTCCTCGAAGTCGCTGACCAGCACGAAGACGGTGCGGGTCGGCTGGGTGATCAGTGTCTCGCAATATTCCATCGCGCCCGCGATATCGGTGCCGCCGCCGAGCTGGACCGACATCAGTACCTCGACCGGGTCGTGCGCCTCGCTGCTGAGATCGACGATCGACGTGTCGAACACGATCAGCTTGACGTCGACGGCGGGCAGCGCCGTGAGGATCGACGCCATGACCGCGGCATAGATGGTCGAGGCGAGCATCGAGCCCGACTGGTCGACGCAGAGGATGATCGTCCAGGGAAGGCGGCGCCGGCTGCGCCCGAAGAAGCGCAGGCGATCGGCGACGATCACGCCGCGCTCGGCATCCCAATTCTTGAGATTGTCGCGGATCGTCGCGCGCCAGTCGAAATTCTGCATCGACTTGAGCTGGCTGCGGCGGAAGCGGTTGGGCCGCCCGGCGAGCGCCGCCTCGACCCGCGGGCACAGTCGGCGGACGATGTCGTCGACGATTCTGCGAGTCACTTCGCGGATCTTCTCGCGCATCGCCGGATCGGCGGTGCCCTTGAAGGCGATCAGCGCCTTTAGCAGGTCCTTGTTGGGCTCCAGCGCGTCGAGCACCGTGGGATCGGACAGCAATTCGCGCATCCCGAGATTGTCGATCGCATGCGCCTGGACGGTCTCGCACACCGATTGCGGGAACAGGTCGCGAAGTTCGCCGAGCCAGCCGAGCGGGGTGAGCTGGGTGGGATCGAGCGAGCCCGACCGGTCTTTCGCGTCCTTGCCGCGCCGGAGGCCGCGCCGCTCCATCTCACGGGTATAGAGATAGTCGAGCGCACGGTCGGCGCGGCGTTCGGCCCCGCTCATTCCCTCGGCCGGGAGCGAGCGCTCGGCATAACGCCCAAGCGCCAGCCGCCAGCGGCGCAGGAGGACGGGATCGCTCACGCCACCCTGTCCCGCGTCAGCACCTCGGCCAGCGCGCGATCGAGCGCGAGATTGGCGGCGAACTCGGCTTCGGGAATGTCGATCTGCGCGGCGAGCCCTTCGGGGCGCGCGCCGATATGCGTCGCGACTTCCTCGGCCAGCCGATCGACCTGCCGCGGATCGAGCGGCATCAGCGCGAGGCGCAAATGCGGCAGCAGCGCGTGAAAGCCCGCATCGTCGAGCCCCGCGACGATGTCGTTGAGCGCGGTGATGATCTCGGGCGTGGTCCATAGCAACTCGCGCGCGACCGCGATCACGCCGCCGAGAAAGGCCAGCCGCTCGCCGGGATCGACATAGCCGCTCGCCAGCTCGCCGCGGAGCCGCGCGCCGAGCGCGTCGGGATCGCCCTGGCCGTCGATCAGCGCAAAGGCGGTCACTGCGCCTGCCAGCATCGGCGCGAGCGGCTGTGCCTGCAGCCGGGCGAGCGCTTCGTCGAACAATGCGATCTCGATCGCCGCGTCGGACGCCCGCGCCAGCTCGATCAGCCCGCGCAGGTCCGCCAGCGCGTTGACGGCGTCGCGCAATTGGTCTTCGCCGCTATCCGCCAGCTCGGGCAGCAGGATCATCACGCGCCGCCACGCCGCGCCTATCAGATGGTCGAGCGGGCCCGCGTCGGCGATTCCCAGCGCCTCGCGCCCGCGGCGGAGCAACAGGAGATCGACGAGCGCGGCGACGACGGAACTCAGTTGGGGGTCTTCGATGACCTGGGTTTCGACCAAGGCGAGCACGGCATTGGCGCCCTCGCCGAGCCCGGCGCGGCACGCCGCCGAGAACAGGTCGATCGCGGCCAGCGCGCTGCGCCCCCTGCCCTGTTCGGACAGCGCCGCGAGCTTCTGCGCGAGCACGAAGGCCAGCGCTTCGGGCAAAGTGTCCGCCGCCTCGGACAGCTCGATCAGCCGCGATTCGACGAGCGGCGACCAGCATACCGACCAGACTTCATGCAGCCGATCGAGCGCGACGTCGTTTCGGAAATCGGGGCCGGCGGTGCGCTGGCTGAACGGCGTATCGATCAGCGCCATGGCGTGGCAGAAACGGCTCGCGGCACGGTGGCGCGGCTTGCGGTAGATATCGAGCTCGCGGCTGCGGCGCTCGCCGTCCGCGACGGCGAAACCCAGCGACCGCGCTTCGGCACGCACTGCCTCGACCAAGGGTGGCGAACCCGCCGAGGGTGGCACTTCGCCGATCGCCGATCCGGTGAGCCAGGTGCGCAGCGCATCGAGAAGCGGCACCTGCTCGACCGGGATCTCGTCCTTGATGAAGCTCGATCGGATCGCATCGAGGATGTCGTCGCGGGCGGGAAACGGCCGTCCGCGCAGCGCCGCAAGCCGCTCGGCCTGTTCGACGGCATTGACAATCACCGGGAAGGACGGCGCTTCGATCCCGCTCGTGGCCCTGAGATGCGCCGCGAAGCCGGTGATCAGCGCCAGCGCCAGTCCGGCGCCGCCTTCTGCGCGCGCCTGCCACAGCCGATCGTAGAAGCCCGGCAGCGGCAGCCCGGCGCCATAGCCGCGCAGCGCGTCGAGCTGCCGCATGCCGTAGCGGATCATGTACGACCGGCCCGCGCCCGCTTTTGCCGCGACGGGCTTGGCCAAAGCGGGTTCGAACAACGCAGGCGCATGAAAACCCCCGACCACCGCGACGATCGGCCCGGCGACCGCCGCGCGCGTCTCGGCGAGGATCGCGCGCATCTGCGCCTCGCGCGCCAGGGTGCCGTCGCGCTCCATTTCCGCGGGGTCGGTGGCGGCGCGGATGCAGGCGCAATAGCGCGCGAGATCGGCGAAGAAGCCGCGCCAGTCCGCTTCGGCGATCCGCGCCTCGAACAACTGGTCCCACACTTCATTGCCGTCGCGGCAGCCGAGCGCCTGGGCCAGCGCGGTGACATAGCTGCCGGCATCGAACGGCCGCTCGTCGCCGAGCAGCGAGCGCGCGGGCTCGCCGGTCTCGTCGGACAACATCTCGCGCGATGTCGATGGCAGGTCGATGAAGCGGACCGGCAATTGCCGCGCCGTCGCTGCCTGCAGCGCGATCAGCTCGGGACTATGCGCGCAGAAGGGGAAATAGGCCGCGACGCGCCGCGTGGCGTGGCCGGGCTCGGCGTCGCGCAGCGACACGATCGCGACCGGCGCGCGCGTCCGGGGATCGCAGAGCAGGTCGATCAAGGTGTCGAAGTCACACGGCCCCTCGACCAGGATCGCCGCCGGCTGGACCGCCGCGATCAGCCGATCGAGCTGCGCAGCGCAGGCCGGGCTGTGGTGGCGGACCGGCACCACCCAGAGATCGCGCGCGGGATCGTGGAGCGGAACGTCCTCCACGCTTCAGCCGAGCTTGAGCGACCGCGCCGCCTGGTAGAATTCCTTCCACGCGCCCGAGCGGCCGGCGCGTTCCTTGACGATATGGTCGACATAGGCGCGCAGGCGCTTGCCGTCCTCGGGCGAATCCTTGAGCACGACGCCCTGGATCTGCCGCGCGACATGCGCGCCCGAGAGCCTGCCGTCGTCGAGATAGGCGGCCTCGAGCGCGGCGGCATGGAGCACGTTCACGGCCTCCGCCGTCGACATGACCGCGTCGGGCCGATTGAGGCTGGCGCCCTCGGCGGTGCGGCCGGTGCGCAGGTCCTGGAAGGTCCGCACCAGCACCTCCGCAACGTCGCGTTCACCCGACACCGCGACGCCGGCATGTCCCAGCCGCTCGCCGAGCTGCTTGAGCACCAGTTCGCGCTCGAATTCGGGATCGGCGATCGGGTGGACGGTCTCGAAGTTGAACCGCCGCTTGAGCGCGCTCGACATTTCGTGGACGCCGCGATCGCGCAGATTGGCCGTGGCGATGACGTTGAAGCCGGGCGCCGCGCTGGCCACCGCATCGGGGCGAAGCTCAGGAAGCGCGAGCGCCTTTTCGGAGAGGATCGAGATCAATGCGTCCTGCACTTCGGGCGGGCAGCGGGTGATCTCCTCGAAGCGGACGATCCGGCCGCTGCGCATCGCGTTGAGCACCGGCGAGGGCACCAGCGCACGCTCGCTCGGCCCCTCGGCGAGGAGCAGCGCATAGTTCCAGCCATAGCGGATATGGTCCTCGGTGGTGCCGGCCGAGCCCTGCACGACCAGCGCCGACGTGCCGCAGATCGCGGCGGCGAGGAGCTCGGAAAGCAGGGACTTGGCCGTCCCCGGCTCGCCCACCAGCATCAGTCCCTGCTGGCTCATCAGGCTGACGATCGCCCGGTCGGCCAGCGGATCGTCGCCATAGAATTTGCGCGATATCCCGGCCTTGGCATCGCCGAGCAGGAAGCGGCGCACCGCGCGCGGCGACAGCCGCCAGCCGGCCGGCCGGGGGAAAGTGTCGTCGGCCGCGAGCGTCGCCAGCTCGGCCGCGTAGCGCTGCTCCGCCGGCGGGCGGATCGCGTTGGTATCAGCCATCAGACATAGGCCTTTTTCTGCCACTCGGGATCGAAGCCCGTCCCCTTCTCGGCAATGTCATGCAGGTCGCGCCAGCACTCCGCAAGCAGGACCGGGGGCACGTCGCCCAGCGCGACCTGCCCCACGCCCGTGCCACCGCGCAGCTTGCGGAAGTGCATCGATTGCAGCGCGGTCGGCCGGTTCTCCTCGGGCAGCGGACTGCCGGTGAATTCGATCTCGGCAACCAGCCCCGCTTCGCGATGGGTCTTCTCATAGGTCAGGAACCAGCCGCCGTCCTGCGCCTGGCCGCGCTGATATCCGAGCTTCGTCGCAGCGCCGCGCAGCTTGAAGCTCTCGATCATCCAGCCTTCGCGATCGGCGATCGCGCGCGCCTCGGCCTGCCCGTCCGCCAGTTGCGGCAAGTCGCGGCCGAGCTGGTCGAACGGTGTTGCCACCGCATAATCGGCGAGATGCGTGCGCCACGCCGCGATCGTCGCCGCATCGAGCAGCGAGGAGTGTGCGAGCCGGATCTCGGCGAAGGCGCCAAGATCGACATCGGCGTCGGCGGCGTCGCTATGGCTGCCGTCGCCGAGCGGACGAAAACTGGCGACGGGCTGGCCCTCGGCATCGATTCCCTGCCACACCAGCCGCGCCGCGATCCGCCCGACGATCGGATGCCCGACGACGAAGGTCTCCCATTCGCCGCGGCTCCAGCTGCGCTGCAGACACATCGCCTCGTGCAGCCGCTCGATCTGCGCGGCGAGAACTTGCTTCACTTCCTTGCGCGCATTGGCGAGCTGCTTCTTCGCCGCTTCCACCGCGGGGCGCTCCTCGTCGACGCGCGGCCCCGGCAGCGCCTTCACTTCGCGGCCCTCGGCATTGAGGATCACGACGGCATCCTGTGCGTCGAGCTGGAGACGGTAGCTGCGATTCTCGCCGCAATCGAGTTCCTGCATGCCGTCGGCATCGAAGCCCGCGGTCGGGATGGTGCGGTCGGCGAGCTGGGCCGGACTCCAGCCATTGCGCTCGGCGACCTGCTCGACCAGCGCGGCGGCATGCGCCTGGACGCTGCGCTGCTTGGAGCGATTGGCAGCCGAGAGCAGCAATTGCAGTGCCGAGCCGGTCCCGATCGCGGCCAGCAGATCGAGCAGTGCCTTGGCCTGCGACGTGCGCGCGCCATGATCCTTGAGGAAGCCGCGGATGCGCTGGGCGGCGTCGGCGCCGTTGACCCGCGTCGCCAGCGCGAGCACGCCCTTGCTGTCGGCGGCGCTGCCCAGATAGGTCCCGGCCTTGGCGCGCTTGAGCTGCGCGAACAGCGCCGCGCGGTCGGTCGGCCAATAATCCGCGCTCTGCGGATATTGCCGCACATAGCTCAGATTCTGCCGCAGCGTCGCATCGACATGCTGCGCCGCATAGGCATTGGCCTCCTCGTCGGTCGGCGTGCGGGTGTCCTCCTCGATCCAGCCAGTCAGGATCATCCAGCCGAGCCGATGCGCATCCTCGGGCGACAAGCGATCGAGCCACAGATTGATCAGCGCATTGCCGCCCGGCTGCTTGAGCCGCGCAGCCAGCACCACCCACCATTCGGGCAGGATCGAGTCGACCGGCGTGCCGTCCTGCCAAGCGAGCGCCGGCAGGCGATCGAAGGGCAGCCAGTCGAGCCCCTTGGGCCGCGGCTTGGCGAGGCCCGTTCTCGCTTCCTTCACCAGCGTCGCATGGTCGAAATATTCGGAGACGTCCTCGCCAAGCCGATCGAGCGCAGTGATCATCGCGGCGCGGGCGAGATCGCTGCGCTCCTTGGCCAGCATCTTGCGGATCGCCGGGGCCTGGTCGCGCTCGCCGCGCGCCGCCAGCCAGTCCGCCGCCAGCGCGCGCGTTTCCTGACGTCCGTCCTGAAGTTGGAGCGCGATCGCGTCGCCGAGACCGGGCGTCTGCTGGAGCAGTGCCCGCGCCGTCTGGCGGAGCCGCGCCGAACTGTCGCTGGCGAGCAGCATCAGCGCGCCGCGATAGCGCTCCGGAAGCTTGGGAAACATCGCGAGCAGATCGAGCGCCGGCATGCGCTGCATCGTCTCGGCACCGCTTTGCGGCACCAGGCCCAGCGCCTCGTCGAGCTGGTCGAAACGCTGGCACAATACCGGCCAGAGCGAGATCTCGAGGTCGGGCAGCGGCCAATACCAAGTGCGCGTGAGATGCTCCTTGATATGGTCGTGCCCGCCGGCATCGCGCCATAGTTCGAGGACGGTCCGGATATCCGCGCCGTTGGCGAGGCGGTGCTGCACGGCCGCGCCGATCGGGCCGCTCCAATCGCCGAACAGCCCCTGGATGTGCCCGTTGCTCATCACCACCGCAATGCGGACGAGCTGGTACAGCGACAGACGCGGATCGTGCAGGAACGCGCTCAAGCCCGGGTCCTTGAGCTGGGGGAAGCGCAGCCAATCGACGGCGCGCGTATCGCGGTCGAGCTTGATCGGCTGCGACCCGCCGGCCAGTTGCGCCAGCCGATCGAGGTCGCCCGAATCCTTGGTGCTGTACTGCCGACTCCAGTGCCAGTGCTTCACTTGCTTGGCCTCGGCCCGCCCGGCGGAGAGCAGGTGATTGAACTCCGCAAGCACCGGTGCCAGCAGCTGCAATGCCTCGCGCGACACCGGGCTCGGCTGGGGCAGCGGCTCGGGAGGCGGGAGCGCGACCCAGCTGCCGTCGACCGCGGTATAGCCCTGCGGGCCGTCGATCTGCCAGGGCGACGGCTTGTCCGCGCCGGCACCCGATGCGGGTGCCACGGCCATCGATATTCGGTCGAGCGCGGCCAGCACCTTGGGCGCGCTTTCCGCCGCACGCCACTCGGCCATCAGCGGCGCGGCCGCGTCGCCCATTGCTGCCGCCGCGACCTCGACCAGCATGGCCTTGCGCGCGGGCGGCGCCGTGTCGAACTGCGCGCGAAACGCCGCGACGAGCATTTCCCGATCGGCACCGGTGAGCGCCTGCCGCGCGGCGGTGCGTGCCTTCTTGGAAGGTCCCGTCGCGCCATCGAGCAGCAGGTCGAGATAGGCAGCGTGAAGCTCGAACCGGCCGATCGCCGCGGCGAGCTCCGCTCGCACCTCGGCGGCGAGGCCGGGAAGCGCTGCGTGGATCGCGTCGCGCGCCTCCGCCAGCCATTCGGCGACGCCTGCGAACCGGTCCACGCTGTTGGTCGAAGTATAATTCGCCGGATCGCGCGAGAAAAGGATGTCGAGCATCGCGGCGGTTTTGTCACCGCTCTGCTCCGCCAGGGCGCTTAGCGTTGCGATCGGCTGGTCCTTGCGGCCATAGCCGAGCCAGATCGTCACCACATGGCGGAGCCAATCGGGCGACTTGGCGGTACCGAAATAGCCGTAATTGTAGGTGATCGGCTGAAGCGCCGCGACCGCATCGCCCATCCTCCGCATCTGATCGATGCGCCAGTTTGCGAGCGTCGTGAATACTTTGGCATCGTCGCGGGGAGGATAGCTTTGGGCGCGTTGTTGCCACGCGGTGCGCGCCGCATTGCCCTGCAGCGTCGAGAGCACCGACGAATTGTCGCCCTGGATGACGAAGCGCGCGATTTGCGCGGCCAGCGCCGGCGTTGCCTTGTCGAGCGCCTTGAAGTGATCGGTGATCCTGCCGGCCGGCGGCCCGGAATCGCCCGCTATGCTTTCCGGAAGGCCGAGGCCCTGTCGCAGCCTGCTCAGAAACCCCGCCATCGATCCCCCCTGCTTCGCCTCTTAGCTAGCGGGGTTTCGCGCGCGCAGCCACCGCCGTTCTTCCCGAGAACAAGGCGGCGTATCGCTCAGGTGCGACATGCGTGTGAACATCGGCGAGCTGGTGGCCAGACCGCCCGTAGGCGCGTGTGGACTAGTCGTCGGTCTTGGCGAAGAAATGATCGATGACGTTCTGCGCCAGCCGCGCAGGCCGCAGCGTCTCGGCATCGAGGCAGCACCAGCTCGACTTGACCTCGGCCAGCACTTCGGTGCCGCGCTTGATCACGGTCTCATAAAAGGCACGCGCGCCCTGCACCTTTTCGAGCAGGACCGTCGCGACGACATCGTCGTCAAGAAACGCCGGGCGGCGATAGGTGATCTCGTGCTTGAGCGCGACCCAGAGATGCTGCGCGACTGCATCGGGCGGGGCAATGCCGCGCCAGTGGCTGATCACCGCTTCCTGCACCCATTTCAAATAGCTGGCATTGTTGACGTGCCCCATGAAATCGATGTCCTCGTGAGCGACGTCGATCGGGAATTGATAGGGGCGCGCAGTACCTTGCATGGGCAGTGAAGCTATCATCGGACGCGATTCGCAGCGAGGGAAATCGGCTCGAAGCCGCAGAAATCCTCGGCTTTGCCGCAGAACGCGCTTTCCGTAGCGGAAGGCGGCCTAGGCGGCGAACCGCTCGGGCGAATAGCGTGCCGGATCGATATGCGCGACTTCCGCGCCGGGCGAACGGCCCAGCAGCGCGGCCGCGGCCAGCTTCGCCGCGGCGGGCGCAGTCTGGATGCCGAAGCCGCCCTGCCCCGCGCACCAAAACAGGCCGTCGACCACCGGATCGAAGCCATAAACCGGCAGCCGATCGGGCGCGAAGCTGCGCAGTCCCGCCCATTTGTGCTCCAGCCCGGCGACGCGCCAGTCGACGACGTGCTCGAAGCGGTCGATCGCGAGCGCGACGTCGAGCTCCTCGGGCGCGGCATCGCACGGGTCGCTTGGCGTCTCGTCATGCGGACTCAGCCACAGCCGCCCGCTCCCCTCGGGCTTGAAGTAGAAGCTGCCGCCGATATGCGCCACGTGCGGACAGTGCGGCGGCGGCGCAGGGTCGGTCCGCAACTGGAGCATAGTTCGGCGATAGGGCTGGATGCCGAGCGGCGTCGCCCCCGCCAGCGCCGCGACGCGATCGGCCCAGGCGCCGGCGGCGTTGACCAGGATGTCGGCCTCGAAGGGCCCGGCGCGGGTGTCGAGCAGCCAACGACCTTCGGCGCGAACCGCACGCTCCAGCCCGGCCGACGTGACGAGTTCCGCGCCCGCGCGTCGCGCTGCGGCGAGATAGGCCGCGTGGAGGCCGCCGACATCGATATATTCGCAGCTCGGCTCGAAGACGCCGAGCGTCCATACGGGACGCAGCCCCGGCAGCGTCTCGCGCGGATCGACTGCGCTGAGCACGACCCCCGAACCTTCGAATTTCGCGAGAAAGCCCTGGATCTGCCGCTCCTCACTCACGCGACCGATGTGCAGCGAGCCGAGCGGTTCGAGAAAGCCCCCCTCTTTGAGGAACGGCCCCGACGCAGTGGTCAGCGGCTGCACGTCGGGCCCGCCATAGGTCTCCGACCAAAAGGCCGCCGATCGCCCGGTGGCGTGATAGCCCGGCGCGTCCTCGGCTTCGAGCAGCAGCACGCGCGCGTGGGGCGCGAGCTCGGCGGCGAGGCTCGCCCCGGCAATCCCCGCACCGACGATCGCGACGTCCCAGCGGGTCACGCCTGCGGCGCTCGCTTCGCCAGGAATGCGTCGATTTCGGTCAAAGCGCGATCGCGGACGGGATCGACTTCGCGGAGGATCTCGTGCGCGCTTTCCTTGCCGAAGCGGACGAGCTGGGCATCGGGCAGCCGCGGCGCGAGCGCGAGCGCGGCCCGCCCGTCGATCAGCCCGTCGCGCTCGGCGACAAGCATCAGCGTCGGCACGCGCATCGCCTCCAGCCGCGGATCGGCGGCGAGTTCGCGGATCGAGCGGAAGCCTTCGATCACCCAGCGCCAGCTCGGCGGGCCGGTGAGGATCGACGGATCGTGGGTCTGCCACCAGATCTCGTCGGCGTAGCGATCGGGATCATGGGTCAGCAACGAGGCCCGGGTCTCGGTGGTATAGGGCTTCTCGTTCCCCTTCCACGCCGGACGCGACGGATCGCCGAGGCCGCCGAGCAGGTTCGCGGCGCGCTCCGCGAACGGGCCGAAGATTCCGGGCCTGAACCCCAGCATCGGCGCGACGAGAACCGCGGCATCAGGCGCGATTACGCCCTCGACGAGCGCGCGCAGCACCAGATGCCCGCCCATCGAATGGCCCATCGCGATGCGGGGGCCGGGATTGGTCGCTGACCAGGCAGTCCAGAAGTCGCGGAGGTCCTGGATGTAATGGGCATAATTCTCGATATGCCCGCAATTCCCGGCCTGGGTCAGCCGCCCGGAGCCGCCCTGCCCGCGCCAGTCGAACGACGTGATGTTCCAGCCCGCTGCATGCCAGTGCGCGAAGGTCTCGATATATTTCTCAAAGACGTCGCCGCGCCCGCCCTGGAAGAGGATCGAGCCGCGCGCCGGCGCCTGTTCGGCCCGCCATTCGAACACCCGGTGCTCCCAACCGTCCGGGGCGGCCCAACGATCGATACGCGCTCCGTCGGGATAGGCGCGACGGTCTATACGGGAAGTTGCCATACGGCGTGGTTACGTTTTGATAAGCCATCCCGTCTAGGTCTGAGGCGGGATGGGGAACGTCTTTCTTACCTTGCTGCTGGGCGCGCTCGGCCTGCTCCTGGTCTCGGCCGGGATTGAGGATGCGCGTTCGCGCAACATCGCCAATTGGAAGAATGCCGTCATCGCGCTGCTCGCGCCGCTCTGGTGGTGGGCCAACGGACTGGCTTTGTGGCCGGACATCGCGGTCCAGCTCGGCATCGCCAGCCTGGTCTTCGCCTTCTTCGTCGGCGCGTTCGCGATCGGGCAGATGGGCGGGGGTGACGTCAAATTGATCGGCGCGCTGGCGCTGTGGCTCCCCGGACAGCCGCTGGTCTGGATGCTGATGCTGATGTCGCTCGTCGGCGGCGTGCTGACCGCGGTGATGGTGGCGGAACGCTGGACGCAGCTTCGCGGCGGCCTTCGCGGCCTGCCATGGCGGACGATCGTCCCGCTCGTTGTCGGCGTCGCTGCTTTGGTCGCGCTTGGCTGGGCCGGCTGGCCGCATGTGCTGACACTTCTGGCCGGGCGCCCGCTGACCGCCGCATGCATCCTGCTCGGATTGCTCACTGCGATCGGAATCGGACTGGTCTTCGGGATGCGTGCGGCACGGCGCGGCGGCATCTTGCCGGAGACGCCGTACGGCGTGGCGATCGCGATTTCGACGCTGCTCGTTCTTCGCGAACCGATTTTTAACCAGTTTACGTGATGCTTAACGCCGGCGCTCTTAACCGGCCATGTTATTGAAAAGGCTTGAAGCGAAATGGATGCACGCAAGCTCATTCTGCTCGTAGGCGCGCTCGTCGTGGCCGCGGTGACCGCATTCATGGCGCGCAGCCTCGTGCTCGGCACGCCCGCGCCCACCGCGGCGGCGATCCCGGCTGCCGTGCAGCCGCAGAACACCACCGAGGTGATGGTCGCGACGCGCGAACTCCCCGTGGGGACGATCCTCGATGCCACGTCGTTCAAGTACGTCGCCTGGCCGAAGGAGCTCGTCGAAGGCGCCTATTACATCAAGGGCGAGTCGGAGCCGGCCAAGCTGCAGGGCACCGTCGTCCGTTTCGCGATTCCCGCCGGCCAGCCGATCACCCAGGGTGCGCTGGTCAAGCCGGGCGACCGCGGCTTCCTCGCCGCTGCGCTCGGGCCCGGCATGCGTGCCGTCACGGTTCCGGTGTCGGCGCAGGGCGCCAACGTTTCGGGCTTCGTCTTCCCGGGCGATCGCATCGACCTGGTCCTGACCCAGACGGTCACCGGCGGCGGCGATGGTCCCCCGCTCAAGGCTTCGGAGACGATCATGCGCAACCTGCGCGTGCTCGCCACCGACCAGAAGACCGACAAGCAGACCGACGACAAGGGCAACACCGTCGTCAGCACCTTCTCGACCGTCACCGTCGAGGCGACTCCCAAGATCGCCGAGAAGCTCGCCGTCGCGCAGACGCTCGGTTCGCTCTCGCTGTCGCTGCGCTCGATCGCCGACAATCAGGGCGAGCTCGAGGAAGCGATCGCCAGCGGCGAAGTCGACGTGCCCGCCGACGGCGATCCGAAAAAGGAAAAGGAAATGCTGGCCCGCGCCGCCGCGCGTCCGACGGAAGGCCGTGGCGGCTTCGCCACCGGCGCCGACGTTTCGCGCTTCCAGCGCAGCACGGTGCCCGGCCGCGCCGAGGATCACATGCCGAAGGTCACGACCGACGGCACGGGGGCAGTCGTCGCAGTGGTCCAGAAAAAGGGGCCCGTGGTCAATGTTGCTCGCGGCAACAGCGTGACCGAAGTCGAGGTCGGGGGTAAGAACTAAGATGCGCACCAAGACACTCCTCAACCGGGCGCTCGGCGCCACGGTGATGGCGGCGATGGCGATGAGCCTGCCTGCCGAAGTGATTGCCCAATCGCGCCAGAAGGCGCGCGTGGCGAACCTGCCGGTCGGCGCTCAGCGCCCGACCAGCGAGGTCCTGCTGTCGATCGGCCAGGGCGAGCTGGTCACCCTGCCCGCCAATGTCACCAACGTGTGGACGTCGAACCCGTCGGTGGCCGACGTCTATGTTGCCAATCCGCGCCAGATCCACTTGTTCGGCAAGGATTTCGGCGAAGCGACCGTCTTCGCCACCACCGCGAGCGGCAGCGTGGTCTATTCGACCAACGTTCGCGTCGCGCAGAACATCACGTCGATCGACCGCATGATGAAGGCGGCAATGCCCGACGCGGACATCAAGGTCACCACCGTGGGGCAGCTCGCGGTGCTGACCGGGACCGTCGCCTCGCCCGACGATAGCGAGCAGGCCCAGCGCCTCGTGCTCGCCGCGCTCAACCCGGGGGTCAACATCTCCGATCCGGCGGCGCAGCTGAAGATCCCGGTTATCAACCGCCTCAAGACGGCGACGCCGCTCCAGGTCAATCTGCAGGTGCGCTTCGCCGAGGTGAGCCGCAGCTTCGTCAAGGATGTCGGCGTCAACCTCGCCACCCGCGACCAGACCAGTGGCTTCAACTTCGGCGTTGCATCGGGCGCGCGCGTGCCCGGTACGATCGGCACGCCCAATCTCGCCAATCTGCCGATCCTCGACGCCTCGTCGCGTTTCGGCTTCCCGGCGGGCACGATCCGGCTGCCGTTCGATCCGCAGCGCGGCGACTTCGTCTATCCGGGTACCGGCTCGACCTACAATGTCACCAAGGGCGACAAGTTCAGCACGCTCGGCCTGGCCGGCAAGCTGCTCGGGCTCGACATTCTCGGCGCGCTCGATCTCGGCG
Source organism: Sphingomonas sp. FW306-1B-B10E (assembly GCF_058782005.1). Taxonomy (NCBI): domain Bacteria; kingdom Pseudomonadati; phylum Pseudomonadota; class Alphaproteobacteria; order Sphingomonadales; family Sphingomonadaceae; genus Sphingomonas; species Sphingomonas sp. FW306-1B-B10E. The sequence continues at coordinate 12,681 of NZ_JBYSXG010000040.1, read as the reverse complement.
AGCGGATCGGCCAGGTGACGACGCTCACTAACCCCAATCTTACCGCGCTCTCGGGCGAGACCAGCACTTTCCTTGCCGGCGGCGAGATCCCGATCCTGGTGAGCCAGGGCCTCGGCGCGATCTCGGTCGAGTACAAGCCCTACGGCGTCAGTCTCGCCTACACGCCGACGGTATTGTCCGACGGCCGTATCTCGCTGCGGGTGCGCCCTGAAGTTTCGTCGCTGAGCACTGCGGGCGCGGTCACGCTGGGCGGCAACACCGTCTTCGCGCTGTCGACGCGACGCGCGGAGACCACGGTCGAGCTCGGCTCTGGCGAGAGCATGGTGATCGGCGGCCTGCTGCAGAACAGCCACGACAATTCGATCGACAAGACCCCCGGGCTCGGCGACGTGCCCGTCCTCGGCGCACTGTTCCGCTCGAACAGCTTCCGCCGCAACGAGACCGAACTGGTGATCGTGATCACCCCGTATCTGGTCAAGCCGGTCAACGCGAACCAGATCGTGCTACCGACCGACGGCTATAAGGCGCCGGACGATTTCGAGCGGCTGATCGGCGGCGACCTCGTCGGCAACAAGTCGAGCGGCGAACGTCCCAAGCCGATGATGGCACCGTCGGGCAGCGCGACGCCGACCGTGGGCGCCTTCGCGCCCGGGCCCGCCGCGCCGTTCACTCCCGCTCCGCCGCCCGCAAAGGCTGCGCCCGTAGCTTCGCGGCCGAAAAAGGGTGGCACCGCCGCCCCCGGCTTCGGCTTCTGATGTCCTGAGGAGATCGCAATGTTGTCGCGCTTCACTCCCCTCCTCCTCGCTCCCGCGCTGCTGCTCAGCGCGTGCGGGACCTATAATGGCGGCGTCGAATCGGTCTATCAGCCGGTCGTCGAGCGGAACGACTATGTGTTCGACGTCCAGACGGCAGGCTATGCCCTCGCGCCCGGCGAAGGCCAAAGGCTCGCCGGCTGGCTGAGCTCGATGGGCCTGCGCTACGGCGACCGCATCGCGATCGACGATGGCGGCCGCGGTACCGGCGGGCGCGACGAGATCGCTGCCCAGGCCAATCGCTACGGGATCATGCTCTCCGACCAGGCGCCGGTCACCGTCGGCCAGATCGCGCCCGGCACCGTACGCGTCGTGGTCACGCGGATGACCGCCAGCGTGCCCAACTGTCCCGACCATTCGCGCGACTACACGCCCGATTGGTCGCAGAGCACCACTTCCAATTACGGCTGCGCGATCAACAGCAACCTCGCCGCTATGGTCGCCGATCCGGCCGATCTCGTCCGCGGCGTCAGCGGCTCGCCGCTGAGCGATCCGGCCAGCGGCAACAAGGCGATCAACGCATTCCGCGGCGCGAAGCCGAGCGGCAGCGGCGGCACCGAAGTGAAGTCGGGAGGCAATAAGTGAACGCGCCCTTCAATCCCTCGCGGACCGCGCATCGCGAGCCGTTCATCGCGTTCGTCTGCGACGAGGCCACCGCCGAGGCGCTGCGCCCGATCGCCGTCGAGCTCGGCTGGTCGCCCGAAAAGGTCAACAAGGGGGGCTTGCGCAACGCGGTCCAGACCCTGTCGGTCTCGGCGAGCCCGAACGTCCTGTTCGTCGATCTCTCGGAGTCGGGCGATCCGCTCAATGACATCAACGCGCTGGCCGAAGTCTGCGAGCCCGGCACGATCGTGATCGCATCGGGCCAGGTCAACGACGTCCGCCTCTATCGCGACCTCGTCGCGAGCGGCATCCACGACTATCTGCTCAAGCCGCTCAACCCAGACGCGCTACGCGACACCTTTGCGCACGCCCAGTCGGCGCTCAACGCTCCCAAGCAGGCGGAAGCCGGCAGCGATGTGCCGCATTGCGCGGTCGCCGTCATCGGCACCCGTGGCGGCTGCGGTGCTTCGACCATCGCGACGTCGCTCGCCTGGTCGCTCAGCGAGAAGCATGTCCGCACCACCGCTTTGCTCGACCTCGATGTCCATTTCGGCACCGGCGCACTGGCGCTCGACCTCGAGCCGGGCCGCGGCCTGACCGACGCGATCGAGAATCCGAGCCGCATCGACGGACTGTTCATCGAACGCGCGATGGTCAAGGCATCCGACCGCCTCGCCGTGCTCTCGGCCGAGGCACCGATCAACGCGCCGGTTCTCACCGACGGCGCCGCTTTCTACCAGCTGCAGGAGGAGATGCGCAGTGCGTTCGAATGCACTGTCGTCGATCTGCCCCGCAACATGCTGGTCAACCATCCGCATCTGATCACCGATATCCAGGTGGCGGTGCTGGTGACCGAGCTGACGCTCGCCGCTGCGCGCGACGCGATCCGCATCCTCAGCTGGTTCAAGTCGAATGCGCCGCAGACACAGGTCATCGTCGTCGCCAACAAGGTCCAGCCCCAGGCGGTGCTCGAGATCAGCCGCAAGGACTTCGAAGGCTCGATCGAACGCAAGATCGACGTGCTGATTCCGTTCGAGCAGAAAGTCGCCGCGCAGGCCGCCAAGCTCGGCAAGCCGCTAGCCGAGGCGGGGAAGTCGACCAAGTCGCTGGCGCCGTTGGGCGATCTCGCGCGCCGGATCACCGCGATCACCGACTCGGGCGAGCGCGACGACAAGTCCGCGACGCCGGCCAAGGGATCGAAGGGCAGCTCATTGCTCGACAAGATCAAGGTCAAGATGCCGTCAAAGGCGAAGAAGTAACCCATCCGCGCCTGACGGGCGCGGGTTTATGTTCGGAGGCGGGTCGGCGTGGAATTGCTGCCGGTTTTGATGCTTGGTGGGGGCACCTTCCTGGTGCTCGCGCTGATGGTGCTCGCTTTCTCGGGCCCGTCGACGGCGCGTGCTAGCTCGCGCCGCCTCGCCGGCGTGCGCGAGCGTCATGCCGCCAGCGGCGCAGTGGCGATGGAGGCGCAAATCCGCCGCGTCACGACCAAGAACGCGACCGGCATGGACCTTGCGGCCTCGCGCTTCCTGCCCAATCCCGCCTTGCTCCAGAAGCGCCTCAACATGACCGGCAAGAACTGGACGCTGAGCCAGTATACGATGGTCTCGCTCGGCCTCATCATCGTCCCCGCCGCTCTGCTCTATCTCAAGGGCGCACCGGTCTGGCTGGCGCTGTTCCTCGGACTGTTCGTCGGCGTCGGCCTTCCGCATAAGGCGGTGAGCTTCTTCATCAAGCGGCGCATCACCAAGTTCACGGCGAAATTCCCGGACGCGATCGAGTTGCTCGTCCGCGGCCTGCGCTCTGGCCTGCCGATCACCGAGACGATGGGCGTGGTCGGCCAGGAAGTCGCCGGGCCGGTCGGCGAGGAATTCCGCGCGGTTTCGGACAAGATGAAGATCGGCCGCACGCTCGACGCCGCGCTGCAGGAGACTGCGGACCGCCTCGGCACGCCCGAATTCCAGTTCTTCACGATCACCATCGCGATCCAGCGAGAGACCGGCGGCAATCTGGCCGAGACGCTGTCCAACCTCGCCGAGGTGCTGCGCAAGCGCGCGCAGATGAAGCTCAAGATCAAGGCGATGTCGTCGGAATCCAAGGCGTCGGCGCTGATCGTCGGCTCGCTGCCCTTCATCGTGTTCGGTCTCGTCTGGTTCATCAACAACAATTACATGCTCAACTTCTTCAAGGATGAGCGGTTGATGGTCGCCGGCGGTGGCGGGCTGATCTGGATGAGCCTCGGCGCCTTCATCATGGCCAAGATGGTCAATTTCGAGATCTGATGCGATGACCACGCCCACCGGCCCCACTCTGCTCGGCGTCGACGTCCTTTACGTCGCAACTTTCCTCAGCGCGATAGCCGCTGCGGCGGTGATCTTCGCAATCTATACCGCGACCACGGTGCGCGATCCGATGGCCAAGCGCGTCAAGGCGCTCAACGATCGCCGCGAACAGCTCAAGGCAGGCATCACTGCCTCGACCTCGAAGCGCCGCGCCAAGCTCGTCCAGAAGAACGAGACGACCGATCGGATCCGCTCGCTGCTCTCCTCGATGAAGGTGCTGCAGGAGAGCCAGATCAAGGTCGCGCAAACCAAGCTGCTCCAGGCCGGCATCCGCTCGAAGGAATGGGCGGTCGCGGTGATCTTCGGGCGGCTGGTGCTGCCGATCGTGATCGGCATGCCGATCCTGTACATGGTCTACGGCACCGATGCGGTCGCCGAATGGGGCCCGATGAAGAAATATGGCCTCGTCGCGATGGGCTTCATCCTGAGCTACAAGGCGCCCGACATCTATCTCAAGAACAAGATCACCAAGCGCAGCCACGCGATCCGCAAGGGCCTTCCCGACGCGCTCGACCTGCTGGTGATCTGCGCCGAGGCGGGCCTGACCGTCGACGCGGCCTTCGCCCGCGTGTCGCGCGAGCTGGGCAAGGCCTATCCCGAGCTCGGCGAGGAATTCTCGCTGACCGCGATCGAACTGGGCTTCCTCACCGATCGCCGCCAGGCGTTCGAGAACCTCGCCAACCGCATCGATCTCGACGCGATCCGCGGCGTGGTGACGACGATGATCCAGACCGAGAAATACGGCACGCCGCTCGCCTCGGCGCTGCGCGTGCTCTCGGCCGAATTCCGCAACGAGCGGATGATGCGCGCGGAGGAAAAGGCCGCCCGCCTGCCCGCGATCATGACCGTGCCGCTGATCCTGTTCATCCTGCCGGTGCTGTTCATCGTCATCCTCGGCCCCGCGGCCTGCTCGATCAATGACGCGCTGTTGAAATAAATCGCGGTTCGATCGTTACGGTGGCATCGGCCACTGGAGATCGTGCGATGCAGGGACTGCCTTTCGACACCACCACGCAACTCGTTGCCTTGGCAATCACGCTCGTGGCCGGGTTCTTCTTCGGGCTCGCCGCCCGATCGGGCCGCAGCAAGTGGCGCGACCGGTACCACGACGAGGAACTGCGCCACCGCACCTATCGCGACGAGACCGGCGCCGAACTCCGCGAAGCCCAGCGCCGGCTGCGCGAGCTCGAGACCGAGAATGCTCGCCTACGCGCCGCGACGGGCACGGTGGTGGCGCCGCCGCGCGTCGTCGATCCGTATTGATCCGCCATGCGTGCCCCTGCGGAAGCAGGAGCACTAGATTGTACCGACGCCGCCAACTCGTTAGCTGTTCCCCGGCGAAGGCCGGGGCCCAGTTGCACGGTCGTCGAGAGGGTGTCCGACCGCACCGGGTTCGCCGATACTGGGCCCCGGCCTTCGCCGGGGAACAGCTCTATTTTGCCCGCAAAGCCGCCTGCGCCGCGGCCAGCCGGGCGATCGGCACGCGGTATGGCGAGGCCGAGACGTAATCGAGCCCGGTCTCCTCGCAGAACGCGATCGACGCCGGATCGCCGCCATGCTCGCCGCAAATGCCGAGCTTGATGCCCGAACGCGTCGCCCTGCCCCGCTCGGCCGCCAGCGCGATCAGCTCGCCGACGCCCTCGACATCCAGGCTGACGAAGGGGTCGCGCGCGTAGATGCCCTTTTCGACATAGGTCGTAAGGAAGCGCGCCGCATCGTCCCGCGAGACGCCGAGCGTGGTCTGGGTCAGGTCGTTGGTGCCGAAGCTGAAGAACTCGCCGACCTCGGCGATCTCGCCCGCACGCAGCGCGGCGCGTGGCAGCTCGATCATCGTGCCAACGAGATATTCGATCCGGCGGCCCTTCTCGGCGAACACGGCCTCGGCCGCCTTGTCGACGACGACCTTCATCAGCTCGAGCTCGCGCCGCGTGGCGACCAGCGGGATCATCACTTCGGGGATCGGCGCCGCGCCCGACTTCTCCGCGACGAGCACCGCCGCCTCGAAGATCGCGCGCGCCTGCATCTCGTAGATTTCGGGATAGGTCACCCCGAGCCGGCAGCCGCGATGGCCGAGCATCGGGTTGAACTCGTGGAGTTCGGCGGCGCGGCGGCGCAAGGTCTCGACGTCGATATCGGCTGCCTTGGCGACTTCCTCGAACTCGGCTTCCTCGTGCGGCAGGAATTCGTGGAGCGGCGGATCGAGCAGGCGGATCGTGCAGGGCAGCCCGGCCATGGCCTCGAAGATCTCGACGAAATCGCTGCGCTGCTCGGGGAGGAGCTTGTCGAGCGCGGCGCGGCGGCCCTTCTCGTCGCTGGCGAGGATCATCTGGCGCACCGCGGTGATCCGCGCGCCGTCAAAGAACATATGCTCGGTGCGGCACAGCCCGATGCCCTCGGCGCCGAACTCGCGCGCGGTGCGGCAGTCGAGCGGGGTCTCGGCATTGGCGCGGACCTTCAAGCGGCGCTTGGCGTCGGCCCATTCCATCAAGGTGCCGAAATCGCCCGACAGCTCGGGCTGGACCGTCGGCACCGCGCCGAACATCACTTCGCCGGTGGTGCCGTCGATTGTGATCGTGTCGCCCTCGCGGACTTCGCGTCCGCCGACGCGCATCACCTTCTCGCGGGCAACGATCGCGAGCGTCCCCGCCCCCGACACGCATGGGCGGCCCATGCCGCGCGCGACCACCGCGGCGTGGCTGGTCATCCCGCCGCGCGCGGTCAGGATGCCCTTGGCGGCGTGCATGCCGTGAATATCCTCGGGGCTGGTCTCGACGCGGATCAGGATCACGCTGTCACCCGCCGCGGCGCGCTTCTCGGCAGTGTCGCTGTCGAACACCGCCTTGCCCGAAGCGGCGCCCGGCGAGGCGGGCAGCCCCTTGGTCAGCACGTCACGCGCCGCCTTGGGATCGAGCGTCGGGTGGAGCAACTGATCGAGCGCCATCGGATCGACGCGAAGGATCGCCTCCTCCTGGCTGATCAGCCCTTCGTTCGCCATGTCGACCGCGATCTTGAGCGCCGCCTTGGCGGTGCGCTTGCCGCTGCGCGTCTGGAGCATCCAAAGCTTGCCGCGCTCGACGGTGAACTCGATGTCCTGCATGTCGCGGTAATGCGTCTCGAGCGTCTCGAACACGCTGGCGAGCTGGGCATAGACCTCGGGCATCGCCTCTTCCATCGACAGCGGCTTGGCGCCCGCCGCCTCGCGCGCCGCGCGGGTGAGATATTGCGGGGTGCGGATTCCGGCGACGACGTCCTCGCCCTGCGCGTTGATCAGGAACTCGCCATAATAGGCATTGTCGCCCTTGGCCGGATCGCGGGTGAACGCCACCCCCGTCGCCGACGTCTCGCCCATATTGCCGAACACCATCGCCTGGACGTTGACCGCGGTGCCCCAATCGCCGGGGATGTCGTTGAGGCGGCGATAGACCTTGGCGCGCTCGGATTGCCAGGAGCCGAACACCGCGCCGATCGCGCCCCAGAGCTGGTCGTGGACGTCCTGCGGAAAGGGCTTGGACCACAATTCCTCGACGATGCTCTTGTATTCGGCGACGAGCTTCTGCCAGTCCTTGGCGCTCAGCTCGGTGTCGAGATTATAGCCGTTGTCTTCCTTGGCGATCTCGAGCGCTTCCTCGAAGCGGCCGTGATCGAGCCCGAGCACGACGTCCGAATACATCTGGATGAAGCGGCGATAGCTGTCCCAGGCGAAGCGATCGTCGCCGCTGACCTGGGCGAGCCCCTGCACGGTCTCGTCGTTGAGGCCGAGATTGAGCACGGTATCCATCATGCCCGGCATCGACACGCGCGCGCCGCTGCGCACCGAGACGAGAAGCGGATCGGCGGCATCGCCGAATTTCTTGCCGGTGACGGCTTCGATATGCGCGACGCCGGTGGCGACTTCGGCCTTGAGGCTGTCGGGGAAGCTCTCGCCCTGTTCGTAATAGAGCGCGCAGACCGGAGTGCTGATCGTGAAGCCGGGGGGGACCGGCAGGCCGATGCCGGCCATGCCGTCGAGATTGGCGCCCTTGCCGCCGAGCAAATTCTTGTCGCCGTTGCCGCCGTCCGAAACCCCGCCGCCGAAGCGGTACACGTACTGCGTCATCCCTGATCCTTATGCTGGAGGCGGCGCCCCGGGACGAAACGCGCCTATCGCGACTGCGAACAACGCGGAAGTGCTGATCGCGTTGTCACATTTTCGTGCGTCAGCATTGCCAACTTTGGGGTTGGGTTTCGGCGCACGTCGCAACTTCGAGCCAAGATGCTCAATTCGGGCCGAAAAACATGCCGGCATTGGCGTTATGACCGCAATTTCGGCCGGCTGAAGTTGCGAAAGTTGCGGCTTCGGATGCGACGATCAGCCCTCAATTTGCGAGAAGTCGGCGACCTTGTGCACTGCATCACGCATGCGCGCGAGCAGATCGAGGCGGGACTCTCGCTTGGCCGGGTCGGGATCATTGACCGTCACCTTGTCGAAGAACGCATCGATCGGCGCGCGCAACGTGGCGAGCGCCGCCATCGCGCCTTCGAAATCCTCGCGCACGATCGCGGCCGCGGCAATGGGTTCGGCCGAATCGAGCGCCTCGATCAGCGACTGTTCCTCAGGAAGGGGCGTGTAGGAAAGTTCTTTTTTCGTTCTCCCGTTCTCCTCCGAAAGCAGGAGCCCAGCGCCACTGGATCCCGACCCATGCTGGGCTCCTGCTTTCGCAGGAGCACCGGTGGGCCAGCCTTCCTTCTTGAGGATGTTCGCGGCGCGCTTGTAGCCGGCGAGGAGGTTCTTGCCGTCCTCGGTGGTGACGAAGGCCTGGAGCGCGTGGACGCGGGCGAGGAGGCGGACGAGATCGTCCTCGCCGCCGAGCGCGAAGACCGCGTCGATCAGGTCGTGGCGGACTCCGGCCTCGCGCTGCTGGACCTTGAGGCGGTCGGCGAAAAAGTCGAGCAAATGAGCATGGAGCGCGCCGTCACCCTCAATCACCTTGCCGAGGTTTGGAACCATGGCATGGGTGACGATGTCATGCTCGAAGTTTGATCTGTTCAAGATCGCCAGAGCGACTTGAGGATCTGCAGCCTCATCCGCAGCGGCGAGCCTCACTTCGATTGCAGCCGTCTCGCCCTTCATCGCCACAGAATCAGCCTTAATTCGCGTGCTTAAGGTCTCGATCGCGATACTTGCCCAGGCCCTAACTAGCGGCTGGAACGAGTAGCGAAGGTTTGCGCTGTGCTGGATCGTCAGCGTCCCAAGCGCTGCTCGCCGCAAAGCGAATGGGTCACGAGACCCGCTTGGGAACTGTTCGATGAGGAAAAAAGCGAAAAGCGTATCCAGCTTATCCGCCAAACTCACCGCCACTGTCACTGGCGCAGTGGGGACCGCATCCCCCTGCCCGACCGGCTTGTAGTGATCGCGCACCGCCTCGGCGACCTGCGGGTCCTCACCCTGCGCGGCGGCGTAATAGCCGCCGATCAGGCCCTGGAGCTCGGGGAACTCGCCGACCATGCCGGTGACGAGATCGGCCTTGGCGAGGCGCGCGGCGCGTTCGGCGAGGGCGGCGAGCTTTTCCCGATCCTCCCCGGAACGGGGAGGGGGACCGTCCGCAGGACGGTGGAGGGGGCTATCCGCAGAGGATGTCGCTTGTGGCGCTCCCCCTCCACCATCGCTTCGCGATGGTCCCCCTCCCCGTTCCGGGGAGGATCTTACAATCCCCTCCTCCACCAGCCACCGCGCGAGCTTCGCCACGCGGTCGACCTTGTCGGCCACCGTCCCCAATTTCTCGTGGAAGACGATCTTTTCGAGCTTGGGCTGCAGGTCCTCGAGCCGCGTCTTGAGATCGGTATCGTAGAAGAAGCGCGCATCGCTCAGCCGCGCGGCGAGGACCTTCTGGTTGCCCTCGACGATCTTGGCGCCGCCATCGGCCGCGTCCACGTTGGCGGTGCAGACGAAGGCGTTGGCGAGCTTGCCCGCGCTGTCGCGGCAGACGAAGTATTTCTGGTTTACCCGCGCAGTCAGCTGAATGACCTCGGGCGGCACTTCCAGAAACGCTTCGTCGAACCGCCCGAGCAAAGGCACCGGCCATTCGGTGAGCCCGGCATTCTCGAACAGCAGGCCCTCGTCCTCGACCAGGCTGAACCCGGCCTTCTGCGCGGCGAGCTTGGCGCCGACCGCGATGATCGCGCGGCGCTCGGCGCCGTCGACCACGACGTGGCAGGCGCGGAGCTTCTCGACATAGTCGTTGGCCGAGCCGATGGTGATCACGCCCGGATGGTGGAAGCGGTGGCCGACGGTCTGCGCGCCGCTTTGCAGCCCGGCGACTTCGACCGGCACGAGCTTGTCGCCGAGCAAGGCGACGATCCCCTGCAGCGGACGGACCCAGCGCAGGCTTTCGGTCGAGGTCGAGGCCGCGCCCCAGCGCATCGACTTGGGCCAGGCGAAGCTGTGAACCGCATGGGTGACCGCGCTGGCGAGCACCGAGCCGGCGGCGATCCCGGGGCGCTCGATGACCGCGAACAGCACCTGATTGCCCTTGCCGTCGTCGCGCGCGACGAGCTGGTCGCGGGTGAGACCGGTCGAGCGGAGGAAACCCTGGAGCGCGGCGTCGGGCGCATCGGCGCGCGGGCCCTTGCGCTCCTCGGTCGCCGCGGTGGTGGTCTCGGCGACGCCGCGGACGATCAGCGCCAGGCGGCGCGGGGTGGCGAAGCTCTCGATGCGCTCGAACGGCAGGTTGAGCGCCTTGAGCCGCGTCTCGAACAACGCCGCGAGATCGGTGCGCGCCTTTTCCTGCATCCGCGCGGGGATTTCTTCGGAGCGCAGCTCGAGGAGGAAGTCTTCGGTCATTTCGATTCACGCAAAGGCGCAAAGGCGCGAAGAGAAGAAGGCGTTTGCGCGCAGAGGCGCAGAGGACGCAGAGACGTCGCCCGCCGCACCGGCTCGCGCCAGCGAGACGCCGGATTTCTGTCGAAGCTGAATGGAAGCCGCTCCGCGGCATTCGAGGACCGCACCCTCTGCGTCCTCTGCGCCTCTGCGCGAACCATCTTCGCGTCTTCGCGGCTTTGCGTGCACGGCATCATACCGTCCACTCCGGATATTTCTCGGCCCAGGCGGGCGCCATGTGTTCGATCCACGCGGCGCAACTGCCCTTGGCGAGGTCGCGGACGCGGCCGATATAGGCCTGGCGCTCGGCGACCGAGATGACGCCGCGGGCCTGGAGCAGGTTGAACAAATGGCTCGCCTCGATCGCCTGCTCGTAGGCGGCGATGGGGACGCCCTGGCCGAGGCAGTTCTCGCATTCGGCCATCGCCTTGCGGAAGCCCTCGAACAAGGTCTCGGTGTCGGCGATCTCGAAATTGTATTTGGACATCTGCTTCTCGTTCTCGAGAAACACGTCGCCGTAGGTCACGCCACTGTCGTTGAAGGCGAGATCGTACACGCTGTCCTTGTTCTGGATGTACATCGCCAACCGCTCGAGCCCGTAGGTCAGCTCGCCGGCGACGGGTTTGCAGTCGAACCCGCCCATCTGCTGGAAATAGGTGAACTGGGTGACTTCCATGCCATCGCACCAGACTTCCCAGCCCAGGCCCCAGGCGCCGAGCGTCGGGCTCTCCCAATCGTCCTCGACGAAGCGGATGTCGTGGCGGGTGAAGTCGACGCCGATCGCGGCGAGGCTGCCGAGATAGAGCGCCTGCAGGTCGGGCGGGCTCGGCTTCAGGATGACCTGATACTGGTAATAATGCTGGAGGCGGTTGGGGTTCTCGCCATAGCGGCCGTCGGTGGGGCGGCGGCAGGGCTGGACGAAGGCGGCGTTCCACGGCTCGGGGCCGAGCGCGCGCAGCGTCGTCGCCGGGTGGAAGGTGCCCGCGCCCATCCGCATGTCATAGGGCTGGAGGATCACGCAGCCGCGCTCGCTCCAATAGTCATGGAGCTTCAGGATCATTCGCTGGAAGCTGAGAGGTTCGGCCATATGCGCGGTGCTTTGGCGCGCCCTGCTTGCATTGACAAGGTGCCTGCGATCGCCTCTGTCGCGGCGATGCGGAAGATCGGGCTCGGATTGGCGCTGCTGGCGCTTTGCGGTTGTCAGGCGAAGCCGGCGGCGAACGATGCCGATCCGGCTTTGTGGGTGGTCAGGGACGCCGACACGACGATCTACCTGTTCGGCACGGTCCACATGCTCAAGCCGGGGGTCGCCTGGTTCGACGACGGCGTCAAAAAGGCGTTCGACGCGAGCGACGAACTCGTGCTCGAGCTGGTGATGCCGCCCGACTCTGAGATGCAGGCGCTGGTGAGCGAGCTCGGCATGACCGCCGACGGCCCGGCGCTGCCCGATCAATTGCCCGCCGCCGAGGCCGCGAAGTTCCGCGCGGCGCTTCCCGAGATGGGGCTGGCGCCCGACGCGCTCGACCATGCCGAGCCCTGGCTGGCGGCAACTCTGCTCTCCTCGGCGCCGCTGCGCCGGCTCGGTTATGACGACAAGGACGGTGCCGAGGCGGTGCTGAGCGCGGCGGCAAAGGCCGCGGGCAAGAAGGTAGAGGGGCTCGAGACTGCGCGCGAGCAGCTCGGCTATTTCGATCGCCTGCCGATGGCGGCGCAGCGCACGATGCTGATCGACACGCTCGACGATTTGCCCGAAGCCGGCGCGACGATCGACAAGATGGTGGCGCGGTGGAGCGCGGGCGATGCCGACGGGATCGCGCGGCTGATGAACGAGGATCTCAGCCGCTCGCCCGAGCTCGCCGACGCGCTGCTCGCCCAGCGCAACAAGAAGTGGGCCGACTGGCTGGCGCAGCGGATGCAGGCGCCGGGCACGGTGTTCGTCGCGGTCGGTGCCGGCCACCTCGCCGGAAGCGCCGCGGTGCAGGCAGAGCTGGCCAAGCGCGGGCTCAAGGCTGAGCGGGTGAAGTACTAACTCTTCGAACACCCCTCCCTGCAAGGGAGGGGCTGGGGG